>NZ_JBOKYU010000007.1:0-68870 GCF_051972735.1 Laedolimicola sp.
AAACAGAGAAAAAGTCCGCGGTTCTGTGGATGGTCCCGGCGGCAGCGGCAGCGGTGGCGCTGCGCAGCAACAGCCTGATTGTTCTGATTGCGGTCTGCTGCGTGCTGGGCGTAAAAGCCATAACAGGAAAAAAATGGATATATCTGCTGTGCGTTCTATTGCTGGGTGTGGGAGCTTTTGCGGGAAGAAAAGCGCTCTATCAGTACTATGAGGCCAAATCCGGAACGGTGATCAACGATGGAATGCCGTCCGTACTCTGGATTGCCATGGGCATGCAGGAGGGCGATCTGGAAGCGGGCTGGTATAACGGATATTCCATTTACATTTATCAGGATACCTGTCTGTACGACGGCCCCACGGCGAAAGCGCTTGGAATTGCCGAGATCAAGGCAAGGGTGAAGGTATTTCTGAAAGATCCGCTTTATGCGGCGGATTTCTACTCCAGAAAATTTACCAGTCAGTGGAATGATCCCACCTATGGCTGTTTTATCATGACCTACGCGGCGGATCAGGGGCGAAGTGATCTGGGCGAAAGCCTCTACACAGGAACGCCGAAGGCCGTATTGGAGAAGTTTATGGACAGCTATCAGCTTGTGATTTACGGAGCGGTGCTGTTTCTGCTGGTATACAGACGAAAAGAAAAGCGGGAGCTGGAATGGTATGTACTTCTGATCGCCGTGATAGGCGGCGTGCTGTTCCACGAGCTCTGGGAGGCCAAATCCCGCTATGTACTCCCGTATTTTATCATGATGATTCCGATGGCCGCGGCGGGGCTTATGGAGCTTGGCGGAGCAATCGGAAAATGGAGGACGAAAGATGAGACTGCGAAAGGCGGCAGATAGGACGGTTTCCATACTGGGGCTGGGGTTATTTGGGGTACTGACAGGCTTCAGTCTGTTCCTAACCTCTCGGTTTGCGTTGAGCTATGAGGAAATTCCCCGCACGACAGGGGATATTTTCCCGATGGTGCTGCTGATTTGCGGGTGTCTGACCTTTGTCATGTATCGGATTTCTGAATGGATGCTTCGGGAGGAGGAGCGGCAGGTACGACGCGTCCGGATTCTGGCCGGGGCGGTATTTTGCTATGCGCTTTTACTTGGCGTCTGGTGGGTTGGCGCCGCCGATGTGGTTCCGGCAGGGGATCAGGCGTCCATCTGTACGGCTGCGGAGCAGTTTCGAAACGGGAACTTCGAGATGCTCACCATCGATTCCTATGAGAAATATCTTTATATCTATCCTCATCAGGTAGGGCTGACGGCGGTTATGGAGGTCGTATTCCGGCTGTTTGGAGATGGCAATTATATGGCCTTTGAGTATCTGAACTGTCTGTGCGCGGCGCTTACGCTGTACTTCGGCTACCGCGTTACCCGCTGCCTGACCGGGGAAAAACGAGCCTGGATTTATGAGCTGTTCCTGAGCGCGGCCTGTTTCCCGCTGTTGTTTTATACGACCTTCGTGTACGGGGAAATGCTGTCGATCATGCTGTCGATGCTGACGATCTGGCTTTTTCTGGAATATCGGAAGCGGGAGCAGGCATGGTGGATGATCGGCTGCGCGTTTAGCTGCGCGGCAGCGTGTCTGGTCCGGAACAACTGTCTGATTTTGCTGATTGCCCTGGTTCTGGTGCTGCTGGTGACGGCCTGTGGCGAACGGAAATGGAAGCTGCTGCTGTCGGTTCTTTTGCTGGCGGCGGTATATCTGGGAGCGAAAAACGCAGTGCAGACCATGTACGAGCAGCGCTCCGGCGTGGAACTGAACGCGGGCGCGCCCAAGCTTCTGTGGGTGGCCATGGGGATGCAGAAGGGGGAAGGGGCTCCGGGCTGGTCCAACGGTTATATCCTGCACAATTACTGGGGAGCGTCGGACTTTGATAACGAGGCCGCTCAGGCTATGGCGGTTCAGGATATTAAGAATTCAGCGAAGGAGTTCCTGCATCATCCCAGGTACGCGTTGTGGTTTTATGCGGAAAAATTTGCAAGCCAGTGGAATGATCCCACTTATGAATGCTTTGCCATGACCCACATGGATAACGATCACCGAAGCGCGGTGGCGCAGAAGCTGTACGAAGGGGTTCCGCACAGGGCGATGACCTGGTTTATGAATCAGTATCAGAGCCTGATTTACGGCGGGTGCTTCCTGTGGATTCTGTATACATTCTGGAAGAAAAAGGATTTGTCCAGGCTGATACTTGTGATTACCGTGTTCGGCGGTTTTCTGTTCCATATGATCTGGGAAGCGAAGGGACGGTATATTCTGCCCTATTTCGTGCTGATGCTGCCGATGGCGGCAGGCGGCCTTGCGGAGGCTTCGGTGCGTATGCGGGAGTGGCTTAAGCGGCATGGCAGACCTCCGGCTAAAGTGAAAATGCAGTAAAAAAATGGAACGTATAGTGGCGGGGAAATGACACATACTACTCTTACAGACAAAGGCGCGGATGGCGATGGCTGTCCGCGTCTCTCATAGTTTTTAACAGGAGGTAAGGGTACGATGACAAGACTGGATTGTACAGTAGGAAGCTGTCTCTACAATAAGGAGCAGTGCTGCTGCAAGGACAATATCGAGGTGGCGGGCGATCACGCGAAGCATTCCCGCGAAACCTGCTGCGAGAGCTTCCGGGAGCGGACCATAGGCGCGGCACAGAGCGGCGTGGAGATTCCAACCAAGAATACGGAGGTGGTCTGCAAGGCATGTGACTGCACCTTTAATGAGGACTGCAGATGTACGGCCAAGCATATCGGTATCGCGGGCGGGGCGGCCTGCAATTGTAAGGATACGGAGTGTGCCACGTTTCGGTGTAGATGTGAGTAAAATTTAGGTTATGTTCAGACAGGAGAATCCGGTTCTCCTGTCTGGGATGAAGTTCTATGTTTATGAGAGCATGCCGCCGAGCGTGCCGCCGGCGGTGCAGAGGAGCAGGGTGGTGATGAAGCTGGAGGCTTCGGCGCTGCCCTGACGGGCGGCCAGGGAGATGAGGGCCAGCAGGGTGAAGTAGAGGAGGCCGCCCGCCGCGCCCCAGAGGTATTTGCGGGTTTTCATCATTTTGCCCATGAGAAAGCCGGCCAGGAAGCAGGCGATGAGGTATATGGCGGTGATGCTTAAGTTGATGACGGACTCGGACAGGCGCAGCTTGTAGAGGAGCAGCGCAAGCAGAAGAAGCAGCCCGCCGGTGGCGATGTAGGCGGCCAGCAGGGCCTTTAAAAGGCGCATGGCAGCGCCCTGATAATGTTTCATTTTTTCCATGATGGCTCCCTTCTGATGGGCGGCTCTTACGCGGGCCGCCTTTCTGGTTTAGTATATGTAGCGATTTTTCGGTCCATGCCTGAAAAAAATACTTTAAAAATCGCTGCATCTATGCTATACTGTTCTGTAACTACAGGGTATCACCAGATAATCCCTGGAAGATTGAAAGACAGGAGGGAAACCAAGATGAAGCATATTCAGACACTGAACACACAGGTTCTGCAGAATACCGTGAAAAAGGGCGGCTGCGGAGAGTGCCAGACATCCTGCCAGTCAGCATGTAAGACATCCTGCACCGTAGGAAACCAGACATGCGAGCAGCATAAATAAGGCATATTTTTAAGGCTTTCAGAATACCCCGCCGCTGACGGCGGGGTATTTGAGCGATCACAGGTATTTTATTTAAGGAGACAACATGATACATCGTTACTATAATAATGGATATTACATCGTCCTGGACGTGAACAGCGGGGCTGTCCATGTGGTGGACGAGCTGGCTTACGAGGTTATCGGCCTGGTAGACGAGGCCTGTCAGCCGGATGAGATTGTCGCGAAATTGAAGGACCGCTGGCCCGAGAGCGATATCCGCGAGGTGCTGGAAGATGTGGAGGAGCTTAAAAAACAGGGCGTCCTCTTTACCGAAGATACATACAAGGACAAGATCATTGATTTCAAGAAGCGTTCTACCGTAGTGAAGGCCCTGTGCCTGCACATCGCCCATGACTGCAACCTGGCCTGCCGCTACTGCTTCGCCGAGGAGGGCGAATACCACGGACGCAGAGCACTGATGACCTACGAGGTAGGAAAGCAGGCGCTGGACTTCCTGATTGCGAATTCCGGAAGCCGCCGGAATCTGGAGGTGGACTTCTTCGGAGGCGAGCCGCTGATGAACTGGCAGGTGGTAAAGGATCTGGTAGCCTATGGCCGGGAGCAGGAGAAGCTTCACGATAAGAAGTTCCGTTTCACCCTGACCACCAACGGCATCCTCTTAAATGACGAGGTGCAGGAGTTTGTCAACAAAGAGATGAGCAACGTAGTCTTAAGTATCGACGGACGAAAGGAAGTCAACGATAAGATGCGTCCCTTCCGGAACGGACATGGCAGCTACGATATCATTGTTCCCAAGTTTCAGAAGCTGGCAGACAGCCGGAACCAGACCAATTACTACGTGCGTGGAACCTTCACCCGCAATAACCTGGACTTCTGCGAGGACGTGCTGCATATGGCGGACTTAGGCTTCAAGCAGGTGTCCGTGGAGCCGGTTGTGGCAGCGCCGGAGGAGGATTACGCTATCCGCGAGGAGGATATCCCCTTTATCTGCCAGCAGTACGATAAGCTGGCGGCAGAGATGGTAAAGCGTCATGGCAGGGAAAATGATTTCAACTTCTTCCATTTCATGATCGACCTGACCGGAGGCCCCTGTGTATACAAGCGCCTGTCCGGCTGTGGTTCGGGAACCGAGTACCTGGCTGTAACTCCCTGGGGCGACTTGTATCCCTGCCATCAGTTCGTGGGAAATGAGAAGTTCCTCATGGGAAATGTATGGGACGGCGTAAAGAATGAGGAGCTGCGCGACGAGTTCAAGTGCTGCAATGTCTATGCCAAGGAAAAATGCCAGAAGTGCTTTGCCAAGTTCTACTGCAGCGGCGGCTGCGCAGCCAACTCCTACAATTTCCACGGAAGCATCAACGATGCCTATGACATCGGCTGCGAGCTTCAGAGAAAGCGTGTGGAATGCGCGATTATGATCAAGGCAGCTACGGCTGAGCAAGGAGAATAAAAGTCATGAAAAAGAGTACAGGAATTATCAGTCTGGTTCTGACGGTGGCTGTGACAGCGGGATTGCTGGCACTGGCTGCTGCGGGAGTGGGCGAGAACAAGACAGGAGCGGCAAAGAATATTCCGTTGGGTCTCGATCTGGCCGGCGGCGTGAGCATTACCTATCAGGCCAAGGGCGAGACGCCCAGCGCCGAAGAGATGAACGACACCATCTACAAGCTGCAGAAGCGTGTGGAAGGCTACAGCACCGAGGCGCAGGTTTACCCCCAGGGCGATGACCGGATCAACATCGAGATTCCGGGCGTGACTGACGCCAACGCCATTCTGGAAGAACTTGGAAAACCTGGTTCTCTTTCCTTCCAGGATATGTCCGGCAATGAGCTGCTGTCCGGTACAGATATCAAGACCGCTGAAGCAAAGGCTTACAAGGACAACCTGAACAACACCGATTATGAAGTGGCGCTGACGCTGACCGACGAGGGCGCGGAGAAGTTCGCGGAGGCTACCGCGGCCAACATCGGCTCCCGCATCGCCATCGTATACGACGGCGAGACCATCAGCGCGCCGACTGTACAGACCGCCATTACCAACGGTAATGCAGCCATTACCAATATGGAGTCCTATGAGTCAGCCGAGCAGCTGGCTTCCACTATCCGTATCGGTTCCCTGAAGGTGGAGCTGGAGGAGATCCAGTCCAAGGTCGTAGGCGCGCAGTTGGGCGCTGACGCCATCCGTACCAGTCTGCTGGCCGGAATCATCGGTTTTGCGCTGGTTGTTATCTTTATGATTATCATGTACCGTCTGCCGGGCGTGGCAGCAGGTATTGCGCTGACTTCCTATGTTGGCATTACCTTAGGTCTGTTGAACGCATTTGAGATTACCCTGACCCTGCCGGGTATCGCAGGTATCATTCTGGGTATCGGTATGGCCGTGGATGCCAATGTCATTATCTTCGCCCGTATCCGGGAGGAAATCGGCGCAGGCAAGTCGGTAAAGGGCGCCATTAAGACAGGCTTCCAGAAGGCGCTGTCCGCTATTCTGGACGGCAACATCACCACGCTGATTGCGGCGATTATCCTGAGCCTGAAGGGCTCCGGATCGGTCAAGGGCTTTGCCCATACGCTGGCTTTAAGTATCGTGGTTTCCATGTTTACGGCCCTGGTGATAACCAGACTGGTTATGAATGCGTTTTACGCGCTGGGTCTTCAGGACGCGAAGCTTTACGGTATCCAGAAGGAGCGTAAGACCATAAACTTCCTCAGCAAGAAAAATATCTGCTTTGTGATTTCCGCAGTGCTGATTCTGGGCGGACTGGCAGTTATGGGCGTGAACGGATCTAAGGGTAAGGGCGCGCTGAATTACAGCCTGGAGTTCCAGGGCGGTACCAGCATTACCATTCCGATGAACGAGGCCCTGTCCATTCAGGAGATCGACGAGACTGTGAAGCCGGTGGTAAGCGAGGTTATCGGAAGCAATGAGATTCAGGCCCAGAAGGTAGACGGCAGCAACGATGTTATTGTGAAGACCAGAGCCCTGGATCTGGAGACCCGAGAGGCCCTGTGCCAGGAGCTGGTGGAGAAGTTTGGTGTAGATGAGAATCAGATTGCTATCGAGAACATCGGCGCGGCTATCAGCAGCGAGATGCGTTCCGACGCCATCACCGCTGTACTGCTGGCAGCCCTGTTTATGCTGCTGTATATCTGGTTCCGGTTCAAGGATATCCGGTTCGCAACCAGCGCGGTGGCAGCTCTTCTGCATGACGTCCTGGTGGTACTGGCCTTCTACGCAGTGGCAAGACTGTCTGTGGGCAGCAACTTCATTGCCTGCATGCTGACCATCGTCGGTTACTCCATCAACGCGACCATCGTCATCTTCGACCGTATCCGTGAGAACCTGGCGACCGCCGGAAGAAAGGCCGACCTTCAGGAGCTGGTAAACCGCAGTATTACCCAGACCCTGTCCCGAAGCGTGAATACGTCCGTGACCACCTTTATCACCGTTGCGGTTCTGTATATCCTGGGCGTAGCGTCTATCCGTGAATTCGCCCTGCCGCTGATGGTGGGTATCGTGTGTGGCGCTTACTCTTCTGTGTGCATTACGGGTGCGCTGTGGTATGTGATGAAGACGAAGCTGGGTAAAAAGAACTAGGTTTTTTATTCAGTCAAAAGATAAGTACAAAAAAACATAGTATTAAGATAATTTTTCTTGATTTTCGTGCGATGCGTAAGAGAGCACGAGACATAAAAGGCAGATGGTGGATGCATCATCTGCCTTTTTATGTTATGATAATGTGCGGTACAAAATTTGAGTTACAGGAGATTATACATATATGAACGAACAATGGATACAAGCCCCCAAAATCGACGGCAACCAGGAGCTGGCCGCGCAGTTTCACGTGAGCCCCATGGCTATGCGTCTGATCCGCAGCCGGGCGGGCTTGGGCGCCGCCGAGGTCCGGGCCTATCTCTGCGGCACCCTGGAGGATCTGGCGGACGCCCGGCTGATGAAGGGCATGACAGAGGCCGTGGAGCTGCTGTGTCAGAAGATCCGGGTGGGTGCGACCATCCGCATCATTGGCGACTACGACATCGACGGCGTGAACGCCACCCACATCCTGGTGACTGGCCTGCGCCGGGTGGGCGCGCAGGTGGACACGGTGATTCCCGACCGCCTGAAGGACGGCTACGGCATCAATGAGCATTTGATAGAGCAGGCGAAGGAGGCAGGGATCGACACCATCGTTACCTGCGACAATGGCATCGCCGCAGCCAAAGAAATCGCCTATGCAAAAGAACTGGGCATGACCGTCATTGTCACCGACCATCATGAGATACCCTACCGGGAAGCAGAGGACGGCACCCGCACCACGATCCTGCCCCCGGCGGATGTGATTGTGAACCCAAAGCAGGCTGACTGCCCCTATCCATACAAAAAGCTCTGCGGCGCAGCCGTGGCCTGGCGGCTGGTGGAGGTACTCTATCAGGAGGCAGGCGTCCCCCGGGAAGAATTCCTCGATTTGGCTCAGTTTGCAGCCGTGGCCACCATCGGCGACATTATGGATCTGACCGGTGAAAACCGGATTCTGGTAAAATACGGATTAAAACAGTTAGCAGATACTACCAACCCGGGTTACCGGGCTCTGCTAGCTGTCAACGGCCTGGAGGGTAAGAAGCTCACCGCCTACCACATCGGCTTCGTCATCGGCCCCTGCATCAACGCCAGTGGCCGCCTGGACACTGCAAAGAGGGCACTGGAGCTGCTGGGCGCGTCCTCAAAGACCGAGGCGGAAAAGCTGGCCGGGGATCTGAAAGCCCTGAATGACAGCCGGAAAGACCTGACAGCAAAGGGAACCACCGAGGCTATCCGCCTTATCGAAGAGACCGATTTGGGTCAGGATAAGGTTCTGGTGGTCTACCTGCCCGACTGCCACGAAAGCCTGGCCGGTATCATCGCAGGCCGCATCCGGGAGCGCTATTTCCGCCCCTGCTTCGTGCTGACCGACGGTGAGGAGGGCGTGAAGGGATCGGGGCGTTCCATTCCCGGCTACCACATGTTCGAGGAAATGACAAAGGTGGCGGAATTATTTACCAAATTCGGCGGCCACCCCATGGCGGCAGGCCTGTCCATCCCTACGGAAAATGTGGAACTCCTGCGGAAGCGCCTGAACGAAAACTGTCGCCTGACCGACGCAGATCTGATTCCGAAGCTGTCCTACGACGCCGTCCTGCCCATTCAGTATGCAGGCGAGCAGATTATAAAGGAGCTTGAGCTTCTGGAGCCATTTGGCAAGGAAAATGATAAGCCCCTGTTCGCGGCAGCGAACGTCCGGGTGAAAAGCGCCCGCGTCATCGGTAAAAACCGCAATGTCTTGAAGACTGTCCTGGAGGACGACAAAGGAAGCCGCCTGGAGGGCATCAGCTTCGGCGACGTGGAAGCTGACCTGCATTACATAGAAAGCAAAGACACCGTCTGCCTGCTCTATTACCCGGAAATCAATGAATTTCAGGGGAGGAGAACCGTACAGGCGGTCATTGAAAGCTGGAGATAAAAAACGATGGATCTGGTGCGAAAGCACATTTAATGGAAAAAAGTAGAAAATTAACAGATTAAATTATTGAAATTGTGCAAAAAACAGAGAAAAATCGAGAAAAGGGTTGTATACAGAAAATCGGTGTTCTATAATAACCCTTAACTTCCAAAATAAAAAGACAACGAGGGGGAAAACGTTATGTCAGTAAACAAGAAGATAAAAGCGCGTTACGCGGAAATCGCTCAGTTTCTGGGCCTGCGTTTCAACGAAGAGTATTGTGTGGTTTATGGAGAGAAGGATGGCTTTACGCTTCGCATCAGCGGCTTGGACAATGGCCGGGGTATCGAGTACGGTATGGTCTGCGTATCGGTCGGTGTGTCTGAGAATGGCGTGAAGCTTGAACAGGATAAACAGTTCCGCAAGGAGCATAAGGGCGTCATGGGCATCGTACAGGAAAAGCATACTGTCCGGATGACCCTGAAGCAGTGTAAAAATATGGAGAAGCTTAAGGGCGTTCTGCAGGACTCCCTTCCGGCCTTCCTGGACATGCTGAAACTGGAAGGATTTACCAATGGCTGTGAGCTCTGCGGCGAGGCCAAGGAGACCGGAGCAGCTTACGTGGCAGGCAATTCCATCTGCCTCTGCGACGAGTGCTACGACAAGGTCAGCGAGAACGCGGCGGCTTACACTGCAAATGAGAAGAACAAGAAGGAAAACCTGGTAGGCGGCGTCGTAGGCGCGCTGGTAGGCTCCCTGCTCGGCGTAGCCAGCATCATTCTGCTGAGCCAGATGGGTTATGTGGCAGCCCTGTCCGGCGTCATCATGGCAGTCTGCGCGCTGAAGGGCTACGAGCTTCTGGGCGGCAAGCTGACCAAGAAGGGTATCATCATCAGCGTAGTGATTATGATCATTATGACCTATGTGGGCGACCGCCTCGACTGGGGCATCATGATTGCCAGAGAGCTGGAGGTAGACGTTTTCTACGGCTACCGTCTGGTACCGCTGCTTCTGTCTGAGGAGATCATCGATGCGACCAGCTATGTGGGCAACCTGGTACTGGTATACGCCTTCCTGCTTCTGGGCGCCATCCCCACCATCCGCAACGCCATGCGCAGGGACAAGGTGGCAGGAACCATCTGCAAACTGCATTAAGAAACGAAAAAAACGGCCCGGCCTGTAAAAACGCAGACGGGCCGTTGGCGTTACAAAGCCCGTAAATCCGGCCCCCTGTCTTGTCAAACACCGGGAATCATGCTATAATGGGCAAGTATGTAAATACCGTGCTGACAGGACGGTAGTTTTTTGTTTTTAAAATTTAACAAAAAAAGGAAAGAAGAGGAAGAAACATGAAGAAGATTGAAGAATACGTCAGAAGCATACCGGATTTCCCGGAGGAGGGAATTATTTTCCGCGATATCACATCCGTACTGCAGGATGCGGACGGCCTTCATCTGGCCATTGATTCCATGCAGGCCCTGCTGGACGGCGTGGATTTCGACGTGGTCGTAGGAGCAGAGTCCAGAGGCTTCGTGTTTGGTACTCCGATTGCCTATAATCTGCATAAGCCCTTCGTACTGGTGCGGAAGAAGGGCAAGCTTCCCTGCGAGACCGTTTCCCGCTCCTATGATCTGGAGTACGGTACCGCGGAGATCGAGATGCACAAGGATTCCATCAAGCCGGGCCAGAGAGTCGTTCTGGTGGACGATCTGATCGCCACCGGAGGAACCATCGAGGCGGCTGCGAAGCTGGTGGAGGAGCTGGGCGGCAAGGTCGTGAAGATCATTTTCCTGATGGAGCTGGCAGGCCTGAAGGGCCGGGAGCGTCTGAAGGATTACGATGTGGCGTCTGTCATCCGTTACGATGGAAAATAAATAATACAGGGGGACGAGTGGGATGAAGAAGTTTTTCGAGGAATTTAAGAAGTTTATTTCCAGGGGCAACGTCATGGATATGGCAGTCGGTGTTATCATCGGCGGCGCGTTCACCGCGATAGTCAATTCTCTGGTAAATGATATTTTCATGCCGGTGCTTTCCCTGATTACCGGCGGCTTTGATATTGCCGGCATGTCCGTGTCCTTCGGCGTGGGCGACAATGCGGCGACACTGAACTATGGCGCGTTCCTTTCAGCTGTAATTAATTTCCTGCTGATTGCGCTGGTGATTTTCTGTATCATTAAGGCCATGAATACAGCCAAGGATAAGATGATCAGGAAGGCGGAGGAGGAGCCGAAGGCTCCGACCACCAAGAAGTGTCCCTATTGCATGTCTGAGATTGATATTCAGGCGACCAGATGTCCCCATTGCACATCTGAGTTACAATAAAATTACCGGGGATAAATAAAGGCAGGTGTTGATTATGGCAGAGACGAAAATCGGTGTAAAAAACAGAGATATGGAAGTGAACCGGGACGACGAGAATGTGAAGGCAATGCAGGATTTCACCAGTCCGGATGTCCTCTACAAAGAGCTGATCGCCAGCGTCCACAAGTACCATCCGTCCACCGATATCTCGATGATTGAAAAGGCCTATAAGATCGCGTCTGAGGCGCATCAGGGACAGCTTCGGAAATCAGGAGAGCCGTACATCATTCACCCCTTGTGCGTGGCCATTATCCTAGCGGATCTGGAGCTTGACAAGGAGACCATCGTGGCAGGACTTCTGCATGACGCGGTGGAGGATACGGTCATGACCACCGAAGAGATCGCGGCGGAGTTCGGCGACGATGTGGCCCTTCTGGTAGACGGCGTCACCAAGCTGGGACAGCTGTCCTATTCTGCGGATAAGATCGAGATTCAGGCGGAAAACCTGCGTAAAATGTTCCTGGCCATGGCCAAGGATATCCGTGTCATCCTGATTAAGCTGGCCGACCGTCTGCACAATATGCGGACCCTTCAGTACATGAAGCCCGAGAAGCAGAAGGAAAAGGCCCGGGAGACTATGGACATCTACGCGCCCATCGCCCAGCGTCTCGGTATTTCGAAGGTCAAGAATGAGCTGGATGATTTGTCGCTGAAATATCTGGAGCCGGAGGCTTATTACGAGCTGAAGGAGCAGATTGCCGAGAAGCGGAGCGTCCGGGAGGCTTTTGTCCAGCGTATCGTGGCGGAAGTAAAGAAGCACATGGACAACGCAGGCATCGAAGCCCATGTGGACGGTCGTGTAAAGCATTTCTTCAGTATCTATAAGAAAATGGTGAACCAGCACAAAACGCTGGATCAGATTTACGATTTATTCGCGGTCCGGATCATCGTGGAGACGGTCAAGGACTGTTATGCGGCCCTGGGTATCATCCATGAAATGTACAAGCCCATTCCGGGACGCTTCAAGGACTATATCGCTATGCCCAAGGCCAATATGTACCAGTCTCTGCACACCACTCTGATTGGCCCCAACGGCCAGCCCTTCGAGATTCAGATTCGTACCTACGAGATGCACAAGACTGCCGAGTACGGTATTGCCGCCCACTGGAAATACAAGGAGAGCAGCGACGGCAAGAAACCGGTGGATCAGCAGGAGGCTGAGAAGATGACCTGGCTGCGCCAGATTCTGGAGTGGCAGCGGGACATGTCTGACAACCGGGAGTTTATGAATCTGTTAAAGAGCGACCTGGATCTGTTCTCCGAGAGCGTCTACTGCTTTACGCCCTCCGGAGACGTGAAGACACTGCCCAGCGGTTCCACGCCCATCGACTTCGCCTACAGCGTCCACAGCGCGGTGGGTAATAAGATGATTGGCGCCCGGGTCAACGGAAAGCTTGTGACCATCGATTACAAGATTCAGAACGGCGACCGCATTGAGATTATTACGTCTCAGAATTCCCGCGGACCCAGCCGCGACTGGCTCAATGTGGTCAAGAGTACGCAGGCGAAGAATAAGATTAATCAGTGGTTTAAAAACCAGTTTAAAGAGGATAATATTTTAAAGGGCAAGGAGATGCTGACCCAGTACTGCAAGGCCAAGAGCATCAATATGTCCGATATCATGAAGCCGGAATTCCAGAATCTGGTAATGCGGAAATACGGCTTCAAGGACTGGGATTCCGTGTTGGCGGCCATCGGCCACGGCGGCCTGAAAGAGGGCCAGGTGGTCAACAAGATGGTGGAAGAGTATGAGAAGATCCACAAGAAGGAGATCACCGATGAGAAGGTTATGGAGGCGGTCACTGAGAACAGTGACAAGAAGCTGAAGCTGGCCAAGTCCAAGAGCGGCATCATCGTCAAGGGACTGACCGATGTGTCAGTGCGTTTCTCCAAGTGCTGCAGTCCGGTACCGGGCGATGAGATCGTGGGCTATGTAACCCGTGGCCGCGGCGTGTCCATTCACCGGACTGACTGCGTCAACATCATGTGTCTGCAGGAGTCCGAGCGTGCCAGGCTTATCGACGCCGAGTGGCAGGATATGGGATCTGCTTCTTCGGGCGAGAAGTACGCGACGGAGATCAAGATCTACGCCAACAACCGCACCGGGCTTCTGGTAGATATTTCCAAAATCTTCACCGAGCGGAATATTGACATGACCCAGATGAACGTGCGGACCAGCAAGCAGGGAACGGCGACGATTTCCATTACCTTTGAGATCAGCAGCAAAGAGGAGCTGCAGAAGATTGCGGAGAAGCTGTATCAGGTGGAGAGCGTTATGGACGTGGAGCGCGCCACCGGCTGATGAACCGCTGGAGGATAAGATGAAAGTAGAACGTATGGTGCTTGGTCAGATACAGACCAACTGCTATTTTGTCATAAATGAAGCCACGAAGGAGGCCATCGTCATCGATCCGGCGGATCGGCCGGAGGCGGTGCTTCGAAGGGCCGTGGACGAGGGACTGGATCTGAAAGCTATTTTTCTGACCCATGGACATGCGGATCATATGCTGGGCGTACCGGAGCTGAAGGCAAAGCTTGAGATCCCCGTGTATGCCTGCGAAGCGGAAAAAGAGCTGCTGGCAGACCCGGAGCAGAATCTGTCTCCGGCCCTTTTCCGGAAAAGCGTGGCGTTTGCTGCAGACGTGTGGGTAAAAGATGAGCAGGTGATAGAGGTGGCAGGCATGGAGTTCCATGTCTTTGCGACGCCGGGTCATACGCCGGGCGGTTGCTGTTATTACAGCGCGGAAGCAGGCGTGCTGTTCTCCGGAGACACCCTGTTCGCAGGCTCTGTGGGACGGACCGATTTCCCGGGCGGAAGCATGAGCGCACTGGTACGGGGCATCAAAGAGAAGCTTACGCCGCTGCCGGACGAGACAAAGGTATACCCTGGCCATATGGAAGAAAGCACCATCGGCGCGGAGCGGCGTTACAACCCCTATCTGGGATAAGAAAAAGGATAAGATAAATGGTTGAAGTTAAGATAAATGATGAAAGCTTTGCGTATGACATTCATTCGCTGATTCAGGCCTTTCACGGCGGCGAGGAGGTTCAGGTCCGAGTTAAGGAAGCCTTCACAGAAGCGGTTCCGGTTCAGATGGATGTGCAAGTTACCGACCGGGACATCAGCTTTTCTATCATTCAGAATGGGGCCTTTCAGGAGAAAGGCCATGTTTATGTGGAAAATCCGGACCGGAAAGCGGTAAAGAATCAGTTAAAGAAGCTGATGTACGACAAGCTCTGCGCCTTTACCGGTGAGACCCTGCCCTGGGGCACCCTGACCGGTATCCGGCCCACGAAGATTCCCATGGCCATGCTGGAGGAGGGCAGGAGCAATCCGGAAATCGCCCGGTATATGTGGGATACCTATGATTGCAGCAAGGAAAAGGCGGCTCTCGCCATCTCCATTGCCAACCGGGAGAAAGAGGTCCTGAAAAATCTGGATTATGAAAACGGCTACAGTCTCTATGTGGGCATCCCGTTTTGCCCCAGCATCTGTCTGTACTGTTCATTTTCGTCCTCTCCGATCAAGCTCTGGGAGAAGAAGGTGGAGGATTATCTGGCGGCGCTTTTTAAGGAGCTTGCGTTCCTCGGAAAGGCTTACGCGGGCCGGAAGCTGAATACCGTGTATGTGGGCGGCGGTACGCCCACGACCCTGACGGCAGAGCAGCTTGATCGGCTCATGATCTGTATTGAGCAGAATTTCGATTTTACTTATTTACAGGAATTGACAGTTGAAGCCGGACGTCCCGACAGCGTGACCCCGGAGAAGCTGAAGGTCTTAAAGGATCACAAAGTTACCCGTATCTCCGTCAATCCCCAGACGATGAATCAGAAGACCCTGGATCTCATTGGCCGGAAGCATACGGTAGAGGAGACGAAGCAGGCCTTTTCTATGGCACGGGAGGCAGGCCACGACAATATCAATATGGACCTCATCGTGGGACTTCCCGGCGAGGACATTGAGGATGTGCGCCATACCATGGAGGAGCTGAGAAAGCTCGATCCGGACAGTATCACCGTCCATTCCCTGGCGGTCAAGCGGGCGGCCAGACTCAAGCTGTTCCGGGATACCTATGAGGAGATAGGGCTTCGGAACAGTCAGGAGATCATGGACTTAACCTATCGGTATTGTGTGGAACAGGGCGTATATCCCTATTATCTGTACCGTCAGAAGAATATGGCGGGAAATTTTGAAAATGTGGGCTATGCAAAGGTTGACAAAGCCGGAATTTACAATATACTGATTATGGAAGAAAAACAGACCATTCTGGCGGCAGGCGCGGGCGCTTCCACCAAATTTGTTTTCGCGGCGGACCACATCGAACGTGTGGAGAACGTGAAAGACGTGAAGCAGTACATCGAGCGCATCGACGAGATGATCGAACGGAAGCATAGCTTCATGCTGAAAAATGGTCTGATGTAATTATTCAGGTACTGAATAATTACGGAGGTAGACAGCATGAGTGAAACGACCCCCCTTTCCTTTTTCGAGGAGGACGTTACTGAGGAGATCAATCACGGCATACGGGTGAGCAATCTGGCTTACTGCGTGGCGAAGGAGCTGGTTCTTGGCGAGGCGCGCTGCCGCGAGCTGGCTCTGGCCGGTATGATGCACGACATCGGAAAGCTCTATGTGTCCGGTTATCTCTATGGCCGGGATAAGGACACCCTGAAAATCGAGGAAATGAAGTATGTCCGGCTGCACCCGCGGCTTGGCTACGACGAGCTGATGCGGCTGGATTTTTCAGATTTTGTGGTGGAGAGCGTTCTCTATCACCATGAGAATTACGACGGTTCCGGCTATCCGGAGAATCTGGCGGGGGATCAAATCCCGCTGGGCGCGAAAATCCTGCGGGTCTGCGATGTATACGCGGCCCTGACTTCCGACCGCCCTTACCGGAGCGCTTTTGATTCCGATACGGCGGTGGAGCTGATGATTGACGAAGTGAAAAATTTTGATATGAAAGTATTTCTGGCCTTTCAGCGGGCCATTCACGAAGCGGAGTGGCAGGGAAAATGGGCGCTGCCCGGATTGAAGGTTCGGATTACAGAGGAGGAGACCATATGATAACACAGGCACCAAGAGGAGTGGAAGACTGGTACGGCGAGCGGATGCACAAGCGCGCCTGGGTGGAGAAGCAGGCCAGAGAGCTTGCCCGCACCTACAATATGACCGAGATTATTACCCCGATTTTCGAGCACACCGTATTGTTCCAGCGCGGCGTGGGCGAGACCACGGATGTAGTGCAGAAGGAGATGTATACCTTCGAGGATAAGGGCGGCAGAAGCATCACCCTGAAGCCCGAGGGAACCGCGGGAGCCATGCGTGCTTACCTGGAGCGCAATATGTACGCCAATCCGGCGCCCACCAAGCTCTACTATGTGACCCAGGCCTTCCGTTATGAGAAGCCCCAGAGCGGCCGTCTCCGCCAGCATCATCAGTTCGGCGTGGAGTTTGTAGGATCCAAGAGCCCGCTGGCAGAGGTAGAGGTCATTTCCCTGGCAGCGACCCTGATTAAAAAGCTGGGTCTTAAGGATATAAAGCTTCATATCAACAGCATCGGCTGCCCCAACTGCAAGAAGGATTACAATGACGCATTGCTTGCGTACCTGCGTAAGCATGAGGACGCCCTGTGTCCCACCTGCCGGGAGCGTATGCAGAAGAACCCCATGCGTGTCATCGACTGCAAGGTTCCGGAGTGCAAGGAGATCGTCAAGGACGCGCCCCGCACCATCGACTATCTGGACGAGGAGTGCAAGAACCATTTTGACGAGCTTCAGCATCTGCTGACCGAGCTTGGCATTCCCTTTGAGGTGGATACCGGCATCGTCCGCGGTCTGGATTACTACACCAAGACCGTATTTGAGTTCGTGAATTCCGATGGCTTCACCCTCTGCGGAGGCGGACGCTACGACGGTCTGATTCATGAGATCGACGAGAAGCAGGATATTCCGTCTGTAGGCTTCGGTATGGGTATCGAGCGTATCCTGTATTTCCTGGAGAAAGAGGGCGTGGAGGTTCCGGCCATGGAGACTCCCGATCTCTATGTGGGAATTCTGGGTGCAGAGGCGAAAGCAAAGGCCTATAAACTGGTCAATGAGATCCGCAGCCACGGTCTGATTGTGGAGACCGATTACATGGATCGAAGTGTCAAGGCGCAGATGAAGTACGCCAATAAAATCGGCGCGAAGAAGGTTGTCATCATTGGCGCGGACGAGCTGGAAAAAGGCGCGGCCAATGTAAAAGATATGGCTACCGGAGAGCAGACCGAGGTTTCCCTTGCGGAGCTTCCGAGCCTGTTTTAAGAGAGACACTGTTACAAGAATAGCGATAGATAAGAGAGGAAAAAAGTATGTTTCAGTCAAGAACACACACCTGTAACGAGCTGCGTCTCGCAAACGCAGGTGAAACCGTGACTTTGGTAGGCTGGTATGAGAACCTGCGGAAAGTCAGCAAGAACCTTGGTTTCCTGATCCTGAGAGATTTTTACGGAACCACCCAGGCCGTTATCGAGACCGAAGAAATGATGGCAAGATTAGCAGGCGTGAACACAGAGTCCACCCTGTCCATCACAGGCGTGGTACGGGAGCGTTCCAGCAAGAACGCGGCGCTGCCCACCGGTGAAATCGAGGTGGTTCCCACCGACATTCAGGTGCTGGGACGCTGCCGTTACAACGAGCTGCCCTTCGAGATCAACCGTTCCAAGGAGGCGGACGAGAATACCCGCCTGAAATACCGTTATCTGGATCTCCGTAACCCGGCTGTCAAGGAGCGCATCGTTCTGCGCAGCAACGTGGTAGCAGAGCTTCGCAGAAGCATGACCGACCACGGCTTCCTGGAGATTACCACGCCGATTCTGACCTGCTCTTCTCCCGAGGGCGCAAGAGATTATCTGGTACCGTCCAGAAACCATCCGGGCAAGTTTTACGCTCTGCCCCAGGCTCCCCAGCAGTTTAAGCAGCTACTGATGACCTCCGGCTTCGACCGTTATTTCCAGATCGCTCCCTGCTTCCGCGACGAGGACGCCAGAGCAGACCGCTCCCCGGGAGAGTTCTATCAGCTGGATATGGAGATGGCATTTGCCAGCCAGGAGGACGTTTTCGCGGTGCTGGAGGATGTGCTTCCGCCGGTATTTGAGAAATACGGTACCTACAATACCGCGTCCAAGGCTCCGTTCCGCCGGATCTCTTACCATGACGCCATGGAGGTATACGGATCCGACAAGCCGGATCTGCGTATCGATCTGGTAGTTCAGGACGCTACCGAGTGTCTGGCAGACTGCGGATTCGGCCCCTTTGAGGGACAGACCGTAAAGGCTGTGGTATTCAGTGATTTCAAGGCTACCCGTAAGGTGATTGACAAGATCTGCGCCGATACCGAGGTACAGACCGGCAATAAGGCGTACTGGTTCCGTCTGGATGAGAATGGCGAGCTGGTAGGCGGTATCTCCAAGTTCGTAACCGAGCGCAAGGATCAGGTGGTAGAGGCCCTGGGTCTGAAGCCGGGCGATTTCGTAGGCCTGACTGCCGGAAAGAAGCTGGCAGCCCAGAAGACCGCAGGCGCACTGCGCAAGATCCTCGGCAATACCGTAGAGGGTCACATGACGAAGGAGTGCTACGAGTTCTGCTGGATCGTAGACTTCCCCATGTACGAGATTGGCGAGGAGTCCGGCGAGCTGGAATTCTGCCACAACCCGTTCTCTATGCCCCAGGGCGGCATGAAGGATCTGGAGGAGAAGGATCCTCTGGAGATCTACGCATACCAGTACGATCTGGTCTGCAACGGCGTAGAGCTGTCCTCCGGTGCAGTGCGTAACCACGATCCGGAGATCATGGTCAAGGCCTTCGAGCTGGTAGGCCTGGGTGAGGACGACGTGAAAGCCAAGTTCCCGGCCATGTACAACGCATTCTGCTACGGAGCTCCGCCCCACGCAGGCATCGCTCCCGGCGTAGACCGTATGGTCATGCTGCTGGCAGGCGAGGAGAGCATCCGCGAGATCATTCCGTTCCCGATGAATAAGACGGCACAGGATGTGATGATGGGCGCTCCGGCCACCGTAGATCCGAAGCAGCTGGCGGATGTGCATATCGCCATTGTGAAGGATGAGAAGGAAGAAAAAGAAGACTAATTTGCAGAGAAAGTTCTTGTCAAAATTGGTATAAATTGGTAAAATAACAGTGTCGATAAAGGGGATGCAGCGTAAAACAAGCGCGAATCCGGTCGGCACTGTTATTTTTTTACACGATATGCAGCGCGGGTTCTTCCGACGCTGTTCACGAAAGATAAAGGTCTGGATTTCAGTTCGAAATCAACACACCCAAAGTACGCCCAAGGGCGGAGTATGTAAAAACCAAGTATAAAACGGCTATTTTATGCCCTTGCAGGAAGGAGAAAGAAAACGTATAATGAAAAGGAGAGAATAGCAATGAATAACCGGACGAGTGCCAAGTCAAAACGCCGGAAGCGCGGCGGCAGTCAGGGAACCAGAAAAGCAGTACAGAGGGAGCATAAGGATCGTCTGTTCCGACTTATTTTCAAGGATAAAGAGGATCTGCTGGATTTGTATAATGCCGTGAATGGGACAGATTATGAGAACGCAGAAGATCTGGAGATTACCACCATTGAGGACGTGATTTATCTCAGCATGAAAAATGATTTGTCCTTTATGTTTGGCGTTGTCATGAATCTGTACGAGCATCAGAGTACCTGGAATGAAAATATGCCGCTCCGGGGATTTTTCTATTTTTCAGAACTGTATCAGCAATATCTGAACAGGAAGAACATAAAGCTGACAGATGAAAAGAAGCGCGTGATGGTTCCATTTCCCAAGTATGTGGTATTTTATAATGGTACAAGGGATATGCCGGATCGGGTGGAGATGAAGCTTTCGGATTGTTTTATAAAACCGGATCGGGAGGAAGGAGAACCCTGTCTGGAATGCAAGGCAACAGTATTGAACATCAATGCAGGTCGAAACAATGACATGATGCGGAAATGCCGGAGATTATCGGATTACGCGTATTTCATCGGGCAAATCCGCTGGAAAATGGATGAAGGCTGGTCCCTGGAGGAAGCGACAGAGATTAGTATCAGGCGGTGCATTGACAGAGGAGTACTGGCAGATATCCTGACAAAATATGGAACGGAGGTGTGCAGGATGATACTGACAGAATATGATGAACAGGAAGAGAGGGAATATCAAAGAGCGGAAGGCCGTGCGGAAGGCCGTGCGGGAAATATGTTTTCTATGATTCAAAAGAAGCGTGCGAAGGGTAAATCCCTGGTTCAGATTGCGGATGAATTGGAAGAAGATGTTGAGGTCATCCGCCCGTTGTATGATTTGGTCGAGAAATACCCGGATAAGACAGCGGAAGAATTGTCAGAACTCTATGTGAAGCAGTGTTAAATAAAATGAAGTTGGAATCTCCCATCCTCTGAGATAGCTCAAAGGGTGGGAGATTTTTCGGTTTTGGGACAAAACATTACATTTCACGCCATATATGTGCAATTCGCTCCGATTTGTGATGCAGGGAAGAAAAATATGTTAATATATGAGTAATGTTTTTACAGAATCACACACAAAGGAGCGGGGGATATGAGAAAACACTTGCGAGGAAATCGTGGAACAAGATGGCTGGCGATTCTGCTGACGGCTGCGATGGTCGTGGGCAGCGTGGATACGACGGTGCTGGCGGAAGCAGCTAAGGGCGCGGAGGAGCAGACCCTTCCGGTGGCGGAAGCGGGGACGTCCGGGGACGCGAAAGATAAGGAAGAAACGCCGGTTGTGAAAACGGAAACGAGCGAAGAGGTGAAGAATCCGGAAGCGGGAGCAAGCGCAGACTCAACGTCAGAAAACGGCGCTGGGGGGGTGTTATCAGAGCTTCAGGAAGCGCCGGCAGAAGTGGAGCTTCCAACGGAGACCGTAGAGCTGGAATCGGAGTTTTCGGAAGAGTGGGATAATGATGAGCTGTTTGAGGGCTACGCATGGAAGCAGCTGTATGGAGATGAGGGTATCGCCACCTACGGTACGGTTGCGAGAAGCCATCTGAGTGAAGAAGAAAAAGCGGCTTACGATAAGCTAAAGGAATTGATAACAGACATAGCGCATAAGGGAGGACGTACGAAATTTAGTTTTGGAAGCGATGGGCTTCTAATCGCTTATACAGAGAACAGCAGCGAAAACAATAGCCTGAAAGAGATTCTGGATGCATTGAAAACGGACTGTCCCTATGAGTTATACTGGTGGAATGGACAAGCACCGAGTTTAGGTAAAACTATTTATGTAGATGGAAAATATCAGATTAAATTAACCGAGTTGACACTAGAGGTGTCGGAGACTTACCGGGGAACATCTAACATTTATGTGGATGCGACAAAAGCACAGGCAGTAGACACAGCAGTAGCGAAAGCCAAGGAGATTGTTGATGGCTTGAAAGATGACTCCGTCTATGAGCGTCTGAACGGCTACAAGAACGCAATTAAGAATTTGGCATCCTATGATATAAATGTCGATAGCACAGACTATGTGCAGCAGTTAATCAATGTCTTTGACGACAATCCGAACACAAAGACAGGCTACGAAGGCTATGCCAGAGCATTCCAGTATCTCTGTGATCTGGACGCAGGCGGAATTAAGTGTTACACGGTGAATAGTTGGATGCAGTATATGAGGCATACGGATTCGGGACCTTTTACATATCCGAAAATGACGTGGAACATTGTAAGACTGCGGAAGAAGAATTATATAGTGCATGTGGCTGCCTGTGATAGTGACGGCGTTGCAGGCGGAATAGGTTATGAAGACGGCAAGGACAAGCTGTTTCTGGCTGGCGCGGAACTTAAAGGAAATAACTATAGGAAGGAATTTAATAACCCCAACGACTGGGTTGAGTATTCGTATGATAAGGATACCAAGACGGCCTATACTGCCGATGAACTGAATATCTCAAGCACGGATTATGTAGATAGTGATCCGCTGCCGATTAAGAATGCTAAGATAACCATTGCGGCTGGTACAGACGTCCATGAGGATGAAACATTCACATACGATGCCCAGAACCATGACGTGGTAGTAACGCTTGGCGAGGAAAAACTGGTAGCCGGAGAGGATTACACCCTGACCATCACAAAGGACGGAGCGGCATACGCAGGCGCCATCCGGAATGCGGGAACTTATGAGATTGTGGTGACAGGAGAGGAAGGTTATACCGGAGGTGTAGAGAAAACTGTTACCATTGAAAAGAGACCAGTGACGCCCAGTATCATAGAGAAAGCTGAGGATCTCACAAAGGCATATGACGGAACCAAGGGAGCTTATGCAAAACTTAACTATAGTGGGGAATGCCAGGAGTGGGTGACACATTACATAAAGGCTGAATATGAAGACGCCAATGTGGGAACGGGTAAGAAGATTACAGTGAAAGTCCGTTTGGACGGCGAAATTGCAAATAATTACTATTTAACAACAGATACGTTAACAACAGATAACGGCGTAATCACCAAGGGCGATCCGACCCTGAGATTCCGATACGGTGGAGACGCATATGCCACAACATATACCTACAGTGGGGAAGCCCTGAGAAATCCGGAAGGAAATGAACTGATACTTACTAATGTTAATACCGGTGTTCAGATTATCACTCACAACGATTTGATATTTACATGGTTCAAGGGAACTGATGAAAACGGAACGGAGCTGGAAGGAAACCCGGTGGATGCGGGAACCTATTATCTGAAGGTTTCTGTAGCTGAGACGGAGAATTATAACGCGGCGTCCGCAGGAACAACGATCACAATTGAGCCGAAAAAGGTGGAGAATCCTGAGATTACAGTAACGCCGGATTCTTATGAGTACGACGGAAAAGAAAAGCAACCGACCGTAACAGTAAAAGATGGAGAAACGATCATTCCTTCAACGGAATATACAGTTTCCTATTCTGATAATAAAAATGTAGGAACTGCGACAGTAACCATTTCGAATACGGAAGGCGGTAACTATGAGGTAAGCGGAAACCATAGTCGGACCTTTACCATTACAAAAGTTGATAGCGCTAAGCTTACAGTGGTAAAACCGAAGGTTTCAGGCGTATACGGAACAAAAACAGGGGAGCTGGCGATTGCAGGCGGAAAGGTAACGACTGCGGACGGAAAAGAGATATCAGGAAACTGGGCTGTAACAGATACCGCGAGCCATGATATGGATAAGCTTTTACCCGTAGAGGGGACAGAGACCTGCACACTGACATTTACACCGGAGGATACGAATTATCCGAACCTGACGGCAGAGGTGACTCCAAATATAACGGCGCGTCCGGTAAAGGTTCAGATTAATTCAGTCAGCAGAGCCTATAAGGCGGAAAATCCGACATTTACCTGGAGGGCAGTGACAGAAGAAGGCTTCCTTGCGCCTGTAGAAAATGACAATCTGGGTATCGACCTGACGACAAATGCAGATTCAAATTCTTCGGTCGGACAGTATGATATTACCGGCACTGCATCCAATCAGAATTATGACGTTACCATCGCGGGCGGCAAAAAGGCACTGACGATTACGAAAGCGGCGGCACCCGAGCCAACAAGGGTTGAAAAAAGTTATATCTATGCATCTGTTCCGAAGTACCTTGTGAGCATATACTTGAGCAAGGCAATGAATCTTCCGGCGGATTGTGGAGAGGTAACCTACACCTCAGGAGAAACGACGGGTGATATGAGTATACTGACGAGAACGGCAGTATATAACAGTACGTTTGAGTATGGTTTAAGAGATGATCTTACTGCAGACAAAATTGGGGCAAAAGTGGTTGTGAAAGTATCCGTTCAGATGGAAAATTATGAAGACACATACTACGAGCTTACCATACAGATTGTGGATAAAAAGGACATAACCGGATCTGCCTCTGCGAAGAACAGCATCCGCTATGGACAGACATTGAAAGATGTAGAACTGGCAGGTACTTTTACAGATGCGGAGAATACGGATATAACCCTGGCAGGCACATTTACCATATTAAACGGGAATAATATGCCTTCAGCCGGCACTGCTGAAGTACGGTGGACATTCACACCGACAGATAAGAAATACAAACCGGTGAACGGAACAACAAACATCACTGTGGAGAAAGCCACTCCGGAGCGTGCGGCAGCGCCGACGGCAGCAGCAGAGCTTACCTATGGACAGACCCTGGCAGAAAGCACGCTGACGGGCGGAAAAGCAGTGAACCCGAATACGCAGGAGGCGGTGGCAGGCACCTGGAGCTGGGCAGATGACACAGTGAAACCGACGGTGGACAATCAGGGCTATCAGGTAGTCTTTACACCGGAGGATACAGCCAATTATAACCGTATCGAAGCGACGGTAGGGGTAACCGTGAAAAAGGCGGTTCCGACCATCAGCGAAGCGCCGACGGCGTCCGACCTGACCTATGGACAGACCCTGTCTGAAAGCACACTGACAGGTGGGGCAGCAGATACAGATGGAACCTTTATCTGGGCAAAAGCTGATACCAGACCGGAGGTCAAGGACAGCAATGTCACCGAATATGAAGTAGTATTTACACCGACAGATACAGTCAACTGGGAGAATGCGGCAGCACAGGCGAAGGTAAAGGTAAGCCCGAAGATCCTTACCTGGGACGGAAGCGCCCTGACAGTTCTGACCAAGCTGGCCGATGAAATGAAGGACGCCAGTCTCATCGGAGAACTGAAGGTCTCCGGTCTGTTGGACGGCGACGACGCAGGCCTGAGCTATGAGAGTCTGACTGCTGAGTTTGATACAGCGGAAACAGGAACCGACAAGCAGGTAACCGTGACCATCGCAGGAGCGGCTCTGACGAATGCCAATTATGAGCTTCCGGCTGAGACTGCCTTTACGCTGAAGGGCTCCATCGAAAAGACTGCGGCTCTGCCGGGTCAGACAGGTCTCGGAAACGATTACCGTCTGGTTATGGGCGCAAAGGACGTAACCGAGGTAACGCCGGATCTGGCAAAGACAGAGAACCTGAACACACCGGAAAAGATCGTGGAATATCTGAAGAAGCTTCTGGTGGATTGTAAGATCGACGGAAAGAATCCGGCGAAGGAAAATACGGCTGTTTATGACGCAGTGCTGCTCTATAGCGCAGACGGCGGTGAAACCTGGATCCGCGCGACGGCAGACAACTTCCCGGCAGAGGGCGTCAAGGTGATCCTGCCCTACCCGGAGGGCACCAACGCAGCCGATTACCGTTTCAGCGCGGTACACATGTTTGCAATGAACCGCGGCGCGTATAAGGCGGGCGATGTGGAGACTCCGGAACTGACATTGACGAAGGATGGCATCACCATGACCCTGAAGAGCCTCTCCCCAATAGCCCTTTCCTGGGTAAAGGTGGAGAAAGCGCCCGAGACGAAGCCCGGAGATCATTCCGGCAGCAGAAATAAGAGCGGCGGAAGCGCCGTCACAAGCGCAGCCACCGGCGACAGCAGCCAGCCCGTATTCTGGGGCGCAATGGCGTTGATTTGCCTGCTGGGCATCTCCATGCTGCTTACAGCAGTACGCAGAAAACGCGGGCAGCGGACAGAGTAATACGAGGATAAGGGATTGAAAACCCGGAACAGGGCGTCTGAGGCATTACTGCTTCAGACGCCCTGTTTCTTTCGGAAGCTCTATGCGCGGATACTGCCGCAGCAGCTTTTCCAGTTCGTAGATAGCCGGGGTCAGGAATTTATTTTTGTGATAAACCAGTTTAAAGGTCCGGTTCCATTCCTGATTTTCAGGAGAAAAAATGCGGAGACGCTGATGACGGATTTCATGGTACATCAGACGCAGAGACATGACAGACAGAACCTTGTTGTATAAAACGGCGTTCAGGATCGTGCGGGGGCAGTTGGCTTCCCAGGTGATACGGATGGAGAGCCCCTGCTCTGCCACGTACTGTTCAAAAAGCCGTCGTGTGCCGCTGCCCTGTTCACGCATGGCAAAAGCCTGTCCGTTTAAATCCGAAGAGTGAAGTGTCTCCATTTCATAAAAAGGATGATGAATCCCTGCTGTCAGAACAAGACAGTCGTCGATAAGAGGGAGCACAATCAGATCGGGAGACTGAATTTCACCCTCTACAATCGCGGCGTCCAGCTGGGATCTCAAAAGCTTTTGTTCAATTTCGGCAGTATTGCTCACAAAGGAATATACTTCCAGACCCGGCAGCTTCCTTTCCAACTCCAGAATCACGGAGGGAGTCAGACAGGTACCGACGGTGAGGGTGCTGCCAAGCTTCAGCGTAGCGGTCTGCCCCTGATTCATCATCAACTGATCCAGCTCTGAAAACCGGGAAATCAGCTCCGGAGCCTGGGACAGCAGAAGCTTTCCCTGTTCTGTCAGGTAAAGCTTTTTCCCGAGCCGTTCAAACAACAGACAATGGTAATGTTTTTCCAGTTCCCGGATGGCCTGGCTGACGGTGGGCTGGGTCAGATACAGATGCTCTGCAGCTGCACACATGGTGCCGTATTCGGCGACGGCGGTAAAAATCGAAAGATGGCGAATGGTCATGTAAAATCCCCTTTTCTGTCAGATGTATAGATAAAACCTATTGATTTAATAAAATAATATCATTTTTCAAATTGATAAGCAAGTGCTATAGTAAGAGTAACGAAAATGTATCAGAAAAGGGGAAGAAAAATGAAGGTCATTGTAGTGGGCGGTGTAGCAGCCGGAACCAAGGCTGCAGCCAAGCTGAAGCGGGAAGATCGAAATGCGGACATCCGGATCCTGACAAAGGGAAAGGATATTTCCTATGCGGGCTGCGGTCTTCCGTATTATGTGAGCGGCGTGATCCGGGAAAAAAAGGATTTGCTGGTGCATACGCCGGAATCTTATGAAAAAGTAACCGGAGTGCCGGTGGAAATCCGGACTGAAGTGACAAAAGTAGACCGAAAAGGGAAAACTGTGGAGGCTGTGAATCTGGATACGGGAGCAGTCGAAGCCTATGCGTATGATAAGCTGGTGATTGCCACGGGCGCGCGTCCCTTCGAGCCGGATTGCCCGGGCACGCAGCTGAAAAATGTATTTTATATGAGAACGCCGGAGGACGCAGATATGCTTCGGCAGACTGTGGAGGCTGGAGAGATCCGTCGGGCAGTGATCGTGGGCGGTGGATTTATCGGACTGGAAATCGCGGAAAATCTGGCGGCGAAGGATGTGAAGGTATCTGTCATTGATTTCGCGCCCCATATTCTGCCGGGCTTCCTGGATCCGGAGATTGCGGATTATGTGGAAAATAAGCTGGCGGACGCGGGCGTCATGTGTTTTACCGGAACGGGCCTGGAAGAAATTCTCGGGGAGGAGAAGGTAGAAAAGGTAAAAACCTCCCGCCGTGCCATGAAGGCGGACGCCTGCATCCTGGCTATGGGAATCCGTCCCAATACGGAATTTTTGCAGGACGCCGGTCTGGAAATGTTCAAAGGAGCTCTGTTGACAAATCAGGCGTTGCAGACAAATGATCCGGATATCTACGCGGTCGGCGACTGCGCTATGGTAACGAACCGGATTACCGGAAAGCCCCAGTGGTCGCCCATGGGTTCCACAGCGAATATAGCGGGCCGCGCGGCGGCGCAGCACCTTGCCGGGAAAACAGTGCAGTATCCGGGCGTGCTGGGAACCGGCGTGGCGAAGCTGGCCGGCTTCTGCATGGGAAGAACCGGATTACTGGAGCAGGCGGCGCGGGAAGCAGGCTATGACGCAGAGAGTGTGATTTGTGTGGTGGACGATAAGGCACATT
Organism: Laedolimicola sp.; assembly: GCF_051972735.1. Taxonomy (NCBI): domain Bacteria; kingdom Bacillati; phylum Bacillota; class Clostridia; order Lachnospirales; family Lachnospiraceae; genus Laedolimicola; species Laedolimicola sp. The sequence goes on from NZ_JBOKYU010000007.1 coordinate 28,163, forward strand.
ACTATCCGGGCGCAGCTTTATTTGTCATAAAGCTGATTGCAGATCGGGAAAGCCACAGGCTGCTTGGTATGCAGACTGTGGGAACGGGAGCGGTGGATAAGCTGACGGATATAGCGGTGACTGCGATTTCCATGAAAGCGACCCTGGAGGATCTGCAGTACATGGATTTTGCGTACGCGCCGCCCTTCTCCACTGCGATTCATCCGCTGCAGCATGCAGTGAATATTCTGCTGAATAAGCTGAACGGGGAGCTGGACAGCATGACGGCCGCAGAGTATGCGGAAGAAGGAGAAAATTATCGGATCGTGGATGCGGGTATTACACCGTCGCTGCACGGGTATCCCTATGTGGATCTGAACAGCCTGGACGGTCCGGCAGACGGGCTTGGCAGGAACGAAAAACTGCTTTTGGTATGTTCCAAGGGAAAACGGGCTTATCTGGTGCAGAACCGTCTGAAGGCTTACGGATATACGGATACAAAGGTACTGGAGGGCGGCATGACCTTCCATACAGAATTAACAGAGGAAGAATAAAAGGAGGCACACAATGGCTACATTAACAATCAGCAAGGAAGATGAAAAGCGCGTAAAGGCAATGGGATTTCTGAGCAATAAGGGAACCGATAATTTCTCGGCAAGAATCATTACCGTCAATGGAAAGATAACGGCTGCGCAGCAGAGATGCATTGCGGAAGCGGCGGAAAAATTCGGAAACGGAGTGATAACCTTTACCACCCGTCTGACGGTGGAGGTACAGGGCGTTCCCTACGACAAAATCGAAGAATTCAAGGAATATATTGCCAGAGAAGGACTAATTACAGGTGGAACCGGTTCTGTGGTACGCCCGGTTGTAGCCTGTAAGGGAACCACCTGCCAGTATGGACTTTTGGATTCCTTCGCCATTTCCGAGGAAATCCATCACCGTTTTTATGAGGGGTATCACACGGTAAAGCTGCCGCACAAATTTAAGATTGCGGTAGGCGGCTGCCCCAACAATTGTGTAAAACCGGATTTAAATGATTTGGGAATCATCGGTCAGAGAATCCCCGAATTTGACGAGGATAGCTGCAACGGATGTAAGAAGTGCAGCGTAGAGGCAGCCTGTCCCATCGGCGCGGCAAAGGTGAAGGACGGCGTTCTGGAGATTAACAAAGAAATCTGTAACAATTGCGGCCGCTGTGTGGGTCAATGCCGTTTCGACGCCATCGAAGACGGTCAGTACGGATTTAAGATTTACATCGGCGGCCGCTGGGGCAAAAAAATCAATCACGGAAAAGCGCTGCGTAAGGTGTTCACCAGTAAGGAAGAAGCCTTAAACGTGATTGAAAAGGCGATTCTCCTGTATCGGGAGCAGGGCATTACCGGCGAACGTTTCGCTGCGACCATCGAACGTCTCGGCTTCGATAACGTGGAGCAGCAGCTTCTGTCTGATGAAATTCTGGAGAGAAAGCAGGAGATTCTGGATGCGCAGCTTCATCTGACAGGAGGAGCAACCTGTTAAAAGGGAAACCCTATAGGGTATATTTTGTTGACGAAAGCCCGTCTGTATGCTACACTGACTAAGGTATAACGCAGAGAGTATGCATGATGCATAAAGCAGGGGAATCAGGTGGAAGGCCTGAGCGATCCGGTCACTGTAAGCAGCGTGTCTGCAAGCCAGGCTACCTGCTCTTTGCGGGAAATGGACAGGCTTCCGTGGAAAGCGGTTCCGGATATAGTTGGCGGCCGATGGGATGAAATCCGCTGCTGATCATAGGGAGAGATCTGTCATAAAATACAGATCTCTTTTTGTTTTGCAAGCGCATGAGGAGAAAATTATGTTAAATCAGTTTTCAAGAACAGAACTTTTACTGGGAAAAGAAGCCATGGAGATTCTGGAGCATTCCAGGGTGGCAGTCTTCGGCATCGGCGGCGTGGGCGGCTATGTGGTGGAGGCCCTGGCGAGAAGCGGCGTGGGAGCCTTTGATCTCATCGACGACGATAAGGTGTGCCTGACGAACCTGAACCGCCAGATTATTGCCACCCGGAAGACGGTGGGTAAGTACAAGGCCGAGGTCATGAAGGAGCGTATCCTGGAGATCAATCCGAAGGCGGAGGTCAATACACATCTCTGCTTCTTCCTGCCGGAAAATAAGGATGAATTTGATTTCAGCCGGTACACCTATGTGGTGGACGCCATCGATACAGTCACCGCGAAGATTTCTCTGGTGGAGGAATGTGAGAAGGCAGGCGTGCCTCTGATCAGCAGCATGGGAGCGGGCAATAAGCTGAATCCCTTCCTGTTCGAGGTGGCGGATATCTATAAGACCAGCGTATGTCCGCTGGCGAGAGTCATGCGGCGCGAATTGAAAAAACGCGGCATCAAAAAGCTGAAGGTGGTCTACTCCAAGGAGAAGGCGGTGCGTCCCATCGAGGACATGTCCATCAGCTGCAGAACCAACTGTATCTGCCCGCCGGGAGCCAAGCATAAATGTACTGAACGCCGTGACATTCCGGGTTCGACCGCATTTGTACCGTCCGTAGCGGGACTTCTGATCGCAAGTGAAATCGTAAAGGATCTGACCGAGGACGCCATGAACCGCGCCCGGGCAGCCCAGGAGCAGGAGGAGAATAAATAGATGAAGGGTAAATTATACGGCATCGGCGTGGGTCCGGGTGATCCGGAGCTGTTGACGCTGAAAGCAAAACGGATTCTCGATGAAGCGGATATCATCGCCGTTCCGGTAAAAGAAGCCGGAGAAGAGAGTACGGCGCTGGAAATCATCCGCCCGGTGGTGGAACTGGAGCATAAGCACCTCCTGGAAGTCATTTTCCGGATGGCAAAGGATAAGGAGGAGCGGAAGAAGTGCAGAGCAGCGGCCTGCGAGCAGCTGACCGCAGAGCTTTCCCGGGGAAAGAATATCGCTATGATTACCCTGGGCGACGTCTCGGTATACAGCACTTACATGTATGTGAACCAGTATGTGGCAGAGCATGGCTTTGAAACGGAGATTATCCCGGGTATTCCATCCTTCTGCAGCGGAGCGGCTGCGGCCCGGTTACCGCTGATGGAGGGAAATGAGTCCCTGGTGATCGTGCCCTCCGTCCGTGCGGAGCAGCAGGTGGAGGAGGCCATCGCCCACTATGACAACGTGGTCATCATGAAGGCAGGTGGCAGCATTGGCCGCATCCTGGAGCTGATGAAAAAGTATGACCGCGCGGAAAGCTGCGCTACGGTCATCAGCTGCGTGGGTATGAAGGACGAATATATCGGATCCCTGGATCCGGAGAGAACATACAGTTACTTTACAACCGTCATCATTAAGAGAGAGAAGAGGTAAAACAATGGTATCATTTATCGGAGCAGGCCCGGGAGATCCGGAGCTTCTGACAATTAAGGGAAAGAAACTGATCGACAGCGCGGATATTATCATTTACGCAGGTTCTCTGGTAAACCCCAAGGTGCTGGCGGACGCCAAGGAGGGCGCGCAGATCTATAACAGCGCCACCATGACCCTGGAAGAGGTTCTGGCTGTCATGAAGGACGGCGAAGCCAAGGGCCTGAAGGTGGTCCGTGTACATACCGGCGACCCGGCTATCTTCGGCGCGCACCGGGAGCAGATGGACGCTCTCGATCGCATGGGTATCGAGTATGAGGTCATTCCGGGGGTCAGCTCTTTCCTGGCGACTGCGGCAGCCCTGAAGAAGGAATACACGCTGCCGGGTGTGAGCCAGACGGTGATCCTGACCCGCATGGAGGGCAGAACGCCCATGCCGGAGGGGGAAAAGCTTCAGGATCTGGCCAGACATCACGCCACCATGATCATTTTCCTGAGCATCGGTATGATGGAGGAGCTGTCCGCAACCCTTCGGAAAGAATATCGTCCGGATACACCTGTGGCAGTTGTATACAAGGCAAGCTGGCCGGAACAGAAGATTGTAAGAGGAACCCTGTTGGACATTGCAGAGAAGGTAAAGGCAGCAGGCATCACCAAGACTGCGCTGACTGTAGTAGGAGATTTCCTGGGAGATGATTATGAGCTGTCCAGGCTTTATGACAAGACCTTTACCCATGAGTTCCGGAAGGGAGTCGAAGCGTAATGAGCATCCGGCTTATCAGCATCAGCCATAAGACGGCGCCGCTGGAGGTTCGGGAGCTTTTCGCCTTTACCAAAGAGAAGCAGGCGGAGCTTGAGAAAATCCTCATAGACGAGGGCGGCGCGGCAGAGAGCGTCATTATCGCTACCTGCAACCGGACAGAGATTTATACCTATTTTGATAAAAACCAGGATAAGAAGAAAAACGTATTTACCAGGCTGCAGGAGCTGATTCTCCGGGAATCCGGAGCGGCAGCCGTGAAAGAGGACGTATCCGATTATCTGCGCTTCTATCAGGACAGAAAAGCGGTCAATCACCTGTTTTCCGTGACAGCGGGACTGGATTCCATGGTGGTGGGCGAGGATCAGATTCTCGGCCAGGTAAAGCATGCGCATGCGCTGGCACAGGAGGCGGGCAACAGCGGGAAATACCTGAATACCCTGTTCCGCTATGCCGTGACCTGTTCCAAGAAGATTAAGACGGATACGGATTTGTCGAAGACCTCGGTATCTACGGCGACCCTGGCGGTCAAGGCAGCGGAAGAAGCCTTTGGCGGAAGCCTGGCGGGTAAAAATGTTATGGTTATCGGCGGTACCGGTCAGATCGGCGGTATCGTACTGAAGAATCTGTACAGCCTGAAGGGCTTAAATATCTACAGCACCATCCGCAATGTAACGATGACCCACGACGCCCATATCAAGAGCGAATCCAATACCCTGATTGATTATAAGGAGCGCTACGATTACATCAACGCCATGGATGTGATTATCAGCGCTACGGCCAGCCCCCATTATACGCTGACCGGCACGAAGGTGAAGGAGCACATGACGACGGATAAGCCCCGTGTTTTTGTGGATCTGGCGGTTCCGGTGGACATCGAGGAGACCATCGCTGAGTTCCCCCACACCTTCTTTTACAATATGGACGACCTTGAAGAGTTAGCAGAGACTAACAACCGGGCCAAGAAGGAAGCAGTCTGTCAGGCGGGTGAGATTCTGGAAGAGTTTGAAGAGGATTTCATGCGCTGGATGATTTTCCAGCAGGCGGTACCCCGGATGCAGGAGGTAAAGCACTGGATGGAAGAGGAAGCGGAGAAAAAGGGCTTCGGCAAGGCCATTGACAAGCTGTTTTACCGAATCCGGGAGAATGCGAGCCCGGAGGAGCTGGAGGCCTTTGTGGAGAATCTGCGGGAGCCGGAGAAATAAGCAGATATCAGCGGGATTCCGGAAAAGGAGCCCGACAGAGTTTCAGATAGAAAATGGAGAATACAATGGGAAAATTATACGTGGTGGGCTTCGGCCCCGGCGGTTATGAGCATATGACCGCCAAATGTATCGACGTTATCAACAATGCGGATATTATCACCGGTTATACCACCTATGTGGAGATGTTAAAGGAGTTCTTCCCGGATAAGAATTATCTGGCGACTCCCATGATGCAGGAAGTGAAGCGCTGCCGGATGGCAGTGGAGGAAGCTATGAAGGATCAGACCGTGGCCATGGTCAGCTCCGGAGACAGCGGCATCTACGGCATGGCAGGTATCATTTACCAGGTGGCAGAGGAAATGAATGCGGATATCGAGATCGAGACCGTACCGGGTGTGACGGCAGCCAGCGCGGCGGCTTCTGTGCTGGGTGCGCCGCTGATGCATGATTTCGCAGTGATCAGCTTAAGCGATCTGATGACGCCGCTGGATCTGATTATGAAGCGGGTGGACTGCGCCGGTCAGGGCGACCTGATCGTCTGCCTGTATAATCCCAAGAGCAAAAAGCGTACCGGCTATGTGGAGCAGGCAGCGGAAATCCTGATGCGCTACCGGCAGCCGGAAACTCCTGTGGGTATCGTGCGTCACGCGGGACGCAAAGAGGAGAGCAAGCAGATTACAACCTTAGCGGAGCTTAAAAACGCGGAGATTGATATGTTCAGCGTAGTCATCATTGGAAACTCGCAGACCTATGTAAGCAGCGGTAGAATGATCACCCCCAGAGGCTACGCGTTAAAGTAAGGCCCGCGACCGAGATAGAACGAAGTGAAATCGAGGTCAGCGCTCATGGAAATACAGGAGTAAATTATGAAGATTCGAATCGGTACAAGAAAAAGCAAACTGGCTCTGGTACAGACCGATCTGGTGCGGCGGCGCATTCAAGCGGCTTTCCCGGAGGCGGAGATAGAAATCGTGGAAATGTCTACGAAGGGCGACGAGATTCTGGATAAATCGTTGACCTCTTTTGGAGGCAAGGGCGTTTTTACCCGGGAACTGGAGGAGGCTCTGCTAAAGGAAGAGGTAGATCTGGCCGTCCACAGCGCCAAGGATATGCCCATGGAATTCCCGGAAGGGCTTTACATTGGTGCGGTGCTGGAGCGTGCTGACGTCCATGACGTGCTGGTGACCACCACAGGCGTGAAAGCGCGGGAGCTGGCGCCGGGCAGTATCGTGGGAACCAGCTCTCTCCGGCGGGAATTGCAGATCAAAGAGCTGAATCCCACGGTACGGATCCGGATGCTGCGCGGCAATGTGCAGACCCGGATTCGGAAGCTGAAAGAGGGTCAGTATGACGCGATTCTTCTGGCGGCGGCAGGTCTGGAACGGCTGGGGCTGGACAAAGAAGAAGGGATCCGGTTGGAATATCTGGACACGGACAGCTTTCTTCCGGCGGCCGGGCAGGGCATTCTGGCCGTTGAGGCGAAAAAGGGACGCTTTACGGAAGTATTAAAGTCCATTCACTGTGAGGAGGCGGCGCTGGAGCTTGAGGCGGAGCGCAGCTTCCTGGCGGCTATCGGCGGAAGCTGTAATGCCCCGGCGGCGGGACTGTGCGTCCCGGCAGCGCAATTCCTGAAAATGAAGGTATTGTACGCACCGGAGGGAACAACCGAGCTTCGGAAAGCCGAGGCTGTCGTGGATTTGACTGAAGCAGGCAGCCAGGAAGAGAAGCTTTCCAAAGCGCGCATGTTAGGCGAAAACCTGGCAGGCGAAGTGAAGCGGGGCAAGGTCTGGCTTTTGGGCGCAGGCCCCGGCGATATGGGACTGCTGACACAGAAAGCCCTCTGGTGCATTCGTCACGCGGACGTTCTGGTCTATGATAATCTGGCAAGCGGGGCCATTTTAAATGAGGCAAGAGAGGACGCGGAGCTTATCTACGCGGGCAAGCGCGCAGACAAGCATCATTTACGCCAGTGGGAGACCAATGCTCTTCTGGTGGAAAAGGCCCTGGAGGGCAAAAATGTGGCCCGGGTCAAGGGCGGCGATCCCTTTATCTTTGGCCGCGGTGGCGAGGAAGCTCAGGAGCTTTTAAAGGCTGGCGTGGAGTTTGAGATCATTCCGGGCGTGTCTTCTTCCTACGCGGCTCCGGCTTACGCGGGCATTCCGGTGACGCACCGGGACTTTGCGTCCTCCTTCCATGTGATTACGGGACATGAGAGCGCGGACAAGACCGGTCTGGCGCTGGATTACGCGACCCTGGCGAAAGAGGAAGGTACGCTGGTATTTTTGATGGGCCTGAAAAATCTGCCCCATATCGCGGAAGAACTGATTACCCATGGAAAGGATCCGAAGACACCGGCGGCTGTAGTGCAGGCGGGAACGACGGCCAGACAGCAGGTGGTAACAGGCGTGTTGGAATCCATCGCGGAGACGGCGAAGACAGCGGGTATTCAGACCCCGGCCATTACGGTGGTGGGCGATGTGGTGACCTTGCAGAGACAGCTTTCCTGGCTGGGCGGCAAGCCCCTTTTTGGAAAACGGGTACTGCTGACCGGTACGAAGCCCATGTGTGAAAAGCAGCGGGAGGTTCTTGCGGCAGACGGCGCGGAGGCGATTCCATTCAGTCTGATTTACACGAAGAAGCTGAGCACTCCGGCGACGGAGCAGGCATTTGCAGAGATAAAGAATTACAGCTGGGTGGTGCTGACCAGCAGCAACGGCGTGCAGTTTTTCCTGGATGAGCTGAAAGAGCGTCGGATGGATATTCGAAGTCTCGCAGGTCTTAAATTTGCGGTCATTGGTGCAGGCACGAAGGCAGCCCTGGAGGCGGCAGGTATTTATGCGGACTTTGTGCCCGGCCGGTATTCCAGCAGGGATCTGGCCGCGGAGTGGATTCCGGGGCTGACAGCGGCGGATAAAGTGCTGCTTTTACGCGCGGAGGAGGCTTCTTCAGAGCTTACAGAGACGTTGGAGGCGGCAGGCGTTCCTTATACGGACACAGCCCTCTATCACACTGCCCGGGACGGACGCAAGGCCGAAGAACTGAACCGTATCCTGCCGGAAATGGATTATATTACCTTCGCCAGCGCATCGGCGGTCAAGGCCTTTGCGGCTATGGCAGAGAACCCGGGGGACATGACGGCAAAGGCTGTCTGCATCGGTCCGGTGACAGAAAAAGCGGCAGTGCAGGCGGGCATTCCGGTGTATGCAAGCGCAGTGGTTTACACAGCGGAGGGGATACGGGATGTGCTCAGAAAAGATAATTTGAAAGGGAAAGCGAATTGATTCAGATACAGAGCGACGCGGCTTCGATAGTGGAAGGAAAACTGCATAGGGGAAATGAGCCGAAGCAATTCGTCTATCTGCATGGTGGCGATATCCGCGGCGCAGCGGAAAAAAGCGGACGAAACGAAGCGGAATTTCTGGATTTTTCCGCCAATATCAATCCCTTAGGCATGCCGCCCGGCGTCCGTGAGGCTATCATCGAAAGCCTGGACAGATCCCTGAACTATCCGGATCCCTTTTGCCGGAGACTGCGGGCGGCGTTGTCCGAAAAGCTCGGCCAGCCGGAAGACTACATTCTCTGCGGCAATGGTGGTGCAGATCTTATATACCGACTGGTATACGCCACCCGGCCAAAGCGGGCGCTGGTAACCGCCCCGGCCTTTGCGGAGTATGAGGAAGCCCTGAACCAGGCCGGGACGGGGATAGATTTCTTTCCGCTGGGGAAAACTCTGGAAATCACAGAAGCTTATGTGGATAGCTTATCCGCGGAGCATGATATGGTATTCCTCTGCAATCCGAACAATCCCACGGGTATCCTGACGCCGCGCAGTGTCGTAAAAAAGCTGCTGGATAAGGCAAAAGCCCTGGACGTGCGGGTGTGTCTGGATGAGTGCTTTCTGGACTTTGTTAAAAATGAGGAGGGCTATTCAGCGGCGGGCTGGCTTGCGGAATATCCGAATCTGATCATTTTAAAATCCTTTACAAAAATGTACGCTATCCCCGGTCTGCGGCTGGGCTATGTGCTGTCGGCGGATGCGGATCTGCTGAATCGGATGCGTCTGGCGGGCCAGCCCTGGTCCGTATCGGAACCGGCCCAGGCCGCCGGAATCGCGGCTCTGAGGACGGAAGGCTTTCGGGAACAGACGATCGATCTGGTGGATCGGGAGCGGGCGTTTTTAAAGAAAAAACTGGAAGAACTGGGGCTGTGTGTGTGCGACGGCCATGCCAATTACCTGTGTTTTCAGGCGGCAGGCGATGAGAAGCTGGCGGACCGAATGCAGGCGGAAGGAATTCTGATCCGGCGCTGCGCCAACTATCACGGGCTGGGTGCGGATTTTTACCGGACGGCGGTGCGGGGACATGCGGAGAACGCAAAGCTGCTTGAAGCTCTGGAGAAAGTTTTGCAAAAAGGAACCTGATTCATAAAATTTACGATCAAGAAACGGAATAAGTTTGGTGATAACATGAGCGAAAAGAAAAAAGCAAAAGTAATCATGGTACAGGGAACCATGTCCAATGCCGGGAAAAGTCTGGTGGCCGGACTCTGCCGGGTATTTAAGCAGGACGGCTATAAGGTGGCCCCCTTCAAATCCCAGAACATGGCCCTGAATTCCTACATTACAAAGGACGGCCTGGAGATTGGCCGGGCTCAGGCTATGCAGGCGGAGGCCGCCGATATTGAGCCCACTGTGGAAATGAACCCGATTCTCTTAAAGCCCACCAGCAACGTGGGCAGCCAGGTCATTGTGAACGGCGAGGTTCTGGGCAATATGAAGGCTATGGATTATTACGCCAACAAGCGGAAGCTGATTCCGGAGATTCAGAAGGCCTTCAATAAGCTGTCCGACGAGTACGATATTATCGTGATCGAGGGTGCGGGCAGTCCGGCGGAAATCAATCTGAAGGATAATGACATTGTAAATATGGGTATGGCGAAGATCGCCAATGCTCCCGTCCTGCTGGCAGGCGACATTGACCGGGGCGGCGTGTTCGCGTCTCTTTATGGTACGGTGAAGCTGCTGGACGAGGACGAGCAGCAGATGATCAAGGGGCTGATTATTAACAAATTCCGCGGCGACGTGGAAATTCTGCGTCCCGGCCTTTCTATGATTGAGGAACGCACCGGGATTCCGGTGGTAGGCGTGGTGCCCTTGAAGCCTCTGGATATCGACGACGAGGACAGCCTGTCCGAGCGTCTGAATCATAAGGAGAAAAAGGGCGGCATCGATCTGACAGTCATAAAACTTCCACATATTTCCAATTTCACAGACTTCAATGTATTCGAGGGCATGGACGGCGTATCGCTGCGCTACGTGCGGGATGTGAGCGAGCTTGGGAAACCGGATCTCATTTTCCTGCCGGGAACGAAGAACACCATGGACGATTTGGTCTGGATGCGGGAGTCCGGCATGGAGACGGCGGTGCTTCGCTGCTCCGGGGACGGTATTCCGGTTGTGGGCATCTGCGGCGGCTATCAGATGCTGGGCGACGCGCTGGAGGATCCGGACAATGTGGAGCACGGCGGAACTATGCGGGGCATGGGCCTCTTACACACAAAGACCGTATTTTCCCGGGCGAAGACCCGGACCCAGATTCAGGGCCGTATCAAAAACGAGGCACAGCTTTTGGAATTTGCCGGAAAAGAAGTGCAGGGCTATGAGATTCACATGGGACGCACGGAAGCCCTGGGCGGCTGCCGGGAGACCATTTATCTGGCGGACGGTCGTGTGGACGGTCTGGCAAATCCGGAGGGAACCGTGTATGGCACATACCTGCACGGGATCTTCGACTACGGCGATCTGGCGGCTATGCTGGTGAGCCGGCTGATGGTGAAGAAGGGTCTCGATCCGAAAAACTGGCATTTTGACGCCCGGGCCCATAAGAAGCAGGAGTATGACAAGCTGGCGGATCTGGTCCGCAGCTCTCTGGATATGGAGAAGATTTACGAGATATTGGAGGAAGGAATCTCATGTTAAATGAAATCGAAATTGTAAAGCCCATGGATATCGAGAAGCGCAGTATGGCGATTATCACGGAAGAACTGGGAGGCCGCACCTGGCCGGAGCCGGAGTTTTCCATTGTGAAGCGCTGTATCCATACCTCCGCGGATTTTGACTATGCGGACAATCTGTGCTTTTCCGAAAATGCGGCGCAGATTGGCGTGGACGCTTTGAATAAGGGCGCGTCCATCGTCACCGATACCCAGATGGCGGCCTCCGGTATCAATAAAAAACGCATGAAGGAATGCGGCGGCGAAGTCTACTGCTTTATGAGCGATCCGGACGTGGCTGCGGCGGCCAAAGAACGGGAATGCACCCGCGCGTCCATTTGCATGGAGAAAGCGGCCGAGCTTGGCAAGCCCCTGATTATCGCGGTAGGAAACGCGCCTACAGCCCTGATTCGCCTCTATGAGCTGATTCAGGAGGGAAAAATCAGGCCGGAGCTTATCATCGGCGCGCCGGTGGGCTTTGTAAATGTGGTGGAAGCCAAAGAGCTGATTATGACTGCAGGCATTCCCTATATCGTGCCGAGAGGACGAAAAGGCGGCAGCAATATTGCGGCGACCATCTGCAATGCCATGTTATATCAGGGCGGCAGATAGAGTTTTTGGGTAGAGAATAAGAAACAGAGAATATAGAAGAAACGAAAGTGTGAAATTATGGAATTGGATCAGTACACGCAACAAATAAGACCGTTAAATGAGGATGCGGTGACCGCAGCCTGGACCCACTGGGATTCCCTCTGCAAGCCCTTACGGGGCATGGGACGCCTGGAAGAAATGGCAGTGCAGCTGGCGGGCATCTACGGAACCGCAAAGCTTGGTGAAATTGCGGATCTGAAGCCGGTGGTGGCCATCATGGGCGCGGACAACGGCGTGGTGGAAGAGGGCGTCAGCCAGACCGGAAGCGAGGTTACGGCCCAGGTGCTGGAAAATATGGGCGACCGCAAATCCTCTGTCTGCATTATGTCCAAGCAGATGGGCATTGAGGTGATCCCGGTAAATATCGGCATGTTCGTGGACGGAAAACATCCCCGGATCTGGAACCGGGTAGTCCGCTACGGCACCGCCAATATGGCAAAGGAACCGGCCATGACCCGGGAGGAAGCCGTGAAAGCCATTGAAACGGGAATTCAGGTGGTAAAAGACCTGTACGAGGCGGGGTGTCGCATGATTATCACAGGTGAAATGGGAATCGGCAACACGACCCCCAGTTCAGCCATGGCGGCGGTGCTGCTGGACAAGGATGTAGCAGAGGTAACCGGTCGGGGTGCGGGACTTTCCAGCGCCGGACTGGAGCATAAAATCGAAGTGATCCGTCGTGCTATCGAGGTCAATCAGCCGGATAAAAATGATATCCTGGATGTACTTTCCAAGGTGGGCAGTCTGGATATTGCAGGCATGATTGGCTGCTATCTGGGCGGAGCGATGCTGCGTGTGCCGGTGCTGATCGACGGCTTTATTTCCTCTGTTTCCGCATACTGTGCGGCGCAGCTTGCGCCGGAGAGTAAGGCCTATATGGTGCCGACCCATTGTTCCGCGGAGCCTGCGGGCCGGATGATGCTGGACGCCCTTGGCATGACGGCGCCCATTCAGGCGGGCATGCACCTGGGCGAGGGCACCGGAGCCGTGACGGCTTACAGCCTGTATCAGTACGCACTGGCGCTGTATAACGGACTTCCCAGCTTTGCAGAGGGAAACGTGGAAGAATATACGCATCAGAAATAAAAAGTGTGGAAAATTAAGAGTTTCTTAATGGGAAAACTGGCAGGATATTTGATAGAATAAAGCTGATACAATAAATACTTGAAAGTATTTACATGGAGGTGAGGGTATGAAAAATAAGTGTGCAAGGCTTCTGACAGCGGCTGTGGTGCTGCTGATGGTGGTTATGGTGCTTTCTCTGAGCGGCTGCGGGAAAAAGAACGATGTGGAAAATGGAACAGGGCAGACGGATACGACGACAGACACAGACGCGGCAGAAAATACGGCAGATACGCCGGACGATGCAGACAAAGCCGCATCTAAGAACTCTGACAGCAGTGCTTCGGCAGAGTTCAGCTTCGCGGATCTTCAGTATGTAGATTTCACCTTCTCCAGCGGCGCGGGAGCCTGGGAAACCCAGCTGAATATCCGGCCGGACGGCAGCTTTTCCGGGGAATACTGGGATATGGATATGGGCAGTACCGGAGACGGTTACCCGAACGGAACCCAGTACGGCAATACCTTCACCGGAACCTTTACGGATTTAAAGAAGGTCAATGATTATACCTGGTCCATGAAGCTTGGTGAAATCAACTACACGTATGAGATAGGAAAAGAGGAGATCCTCGATCAGATTCTTTATTCCTACACAGAGGCTTACGGCCTGGACGGTGCGGATGAGGTGGATATCTATCTGCCGGGCGCGCCGGTTGACCAGCTGCCGGAGGAATTTTTACAGTGGGCGTGCAGCAATTATGATCGTCTCGAGGCCGAAGAGAACGGTCTTCCCTGCTACGGCCTTTACAATGTGGAGGGCGCAGAGGGATTTTCCGGCTATGATTCCGTGGATACGGCGAAAACTTATGTGGAAAATACGGAAAAGGCAGCGAAAGAGTTGGAAGATTCCCTTCAAAATGATTCTTTAAGCCAGGGGGATATGAATGAGAAGAGTCAGGAGCTCTATGAGGACTGGGATGACGCACTGAACCATATCTGGTATGAGCTGAAGGTCAAGGGTGTTCTCACAGGGGATGCCATGGCGAAGCTTCTGGATGAACAGCGGGCCTGGATCAAGGATAAGGAAGCAGCGGTACAGGAGGCCGGAAAAGAGGCCGAGGGCGGAAGCCTGCAGCCCCTGCTGGAAAATACAGAGGCGGCCAAGTGGACCAGGGAGCGGACCTATAAGCTGCTGAATATTCTGCTGGAGACCGCAGGCCGGGAAACTGTGACTGCACAGTAAAAATAAGGAAAAAAACAATGCTGGATCAATACGTCTATAAAAACAATAAAAAAATGCGGATGGGCTACACCACCGGCTCCTGCGCCGCAGCGGCTTCCAAGGCGGCGGCCTGGATGCTGCTGCACGGTCAAATCCTGCCGGAGGTAGAGCTGATGACGCCAAAGGGCATCGGTCTCCATCTGGAGGTGCTGGAACCGAAATTTTCAGATAGCAGTGCCTCCTGCGCCATCCGAAAGGACGCAGGCGACGACCCGGATGTGACCGACGGTCTGCTGATTTATGCCACAGTCAGTCGGACAGCGCAGCCGGGCGTCACGCTGGACGGCGGCGAGGGCGTGGGCCGGGTGACCCGGACAGGTCTCGAACAGGCCGTGGGCGACGCAGCCATCAATAAGGTGCCGCGTCAGATGATTCGCGAGGGCGTGGAGGACGTGTGCAGGGCGGCCGGATATACCGGCGGCCTTTCGGTGATCATTTCCATTCCGGGCGGCGCGGAGCTGGCGCAGAAGACGTTTAACCCCCGCCTTGGTATTGTGGGCGGTATCTCCGTTCTGGGAACCAGCGGCATCGTGGAACCCATGAGCGAGGAAGCATTGATTCAGACCATCCGTGTAGATATCAAAATGCAGCTGGCCGGAGGACGGAGCTATCTGGTGCTGGTGCCGGGCAATTACGGTCTGGATTTTCTGGAGGATTACGAGCCGGAGGTATTAAAGCGTTCCGTCAAATACAGTAATTTCCTGGGAGAAGCCATCGACGCGGCTGTGGAATTCGGCGCGAAGGGAATTCTGCTGGTGGGACATATCGGGAAGCTGGTGAAGCTGGCCGCAGGAATTATGAACACCCACTCCCGCAACGCCGACGCCCGGATGGATATCCTGACGGCCCACGCGGCGGTGCTGGGCGCGGACCAGGAGACGGCAGCCCGGCTGATGGACTGCATTACTACAGATGAAGCCCTGGATATCCTGAAGGAGAAGGGGCTGCTGGACCCGGTGATGAAACGCCTCATGGAGCGGATGGAATTCTATGTGGATCACCGCAGCGGCAAGAGCCTGGAGAGGGGTATCCTGACCTTTTCCCTGGAGCAGGGCGTGCTGGGCGAATCCACAGATGTGCGGCGGCTGATAGCCTGTGTGAAAGCGGAAATCGAGCAGACAGAGTCTGAAGGAACAGAAAAACTGGCAGAGTAAGATAGAATAGATTTGGACAGGAAAGGACATGACAGCATGAAGCTTGCAATCATTGCATTTACCAGAGCAGGGTGTATGTTTACGAAACGGATACGAGACGCGTATGAACAAAAAGGTAACACCTGTGTATGCCTCTGCAAAGGCAGGGATGCAGCTGAATGGGGCATTCCGATGCTGGAGGGTTCCCTGAAGGAATGGACCGGGAACATGTTCCGGGAATGCGACAGCCTGCTGTTCATCGGGGCCGCCGGAATCGCGGTGCGTGCAATCGCTCCCTTCGTAGCCAGCAAGGCTTCCGATCCGGCGGTCCTGGTCATGGACGAGCAGGGTCATTTCGTCATTTCTCTGTTGTCCGGGCACCTGGGCGGAGCCAATGCGCTGACCAGGGAGATAGCGGCCCTGGTGGGAGCCGTGCCGGTCATCACAACCGCTACAGACGCGGGAGGGCGATTCTCTGTGGATGATTTCGCACGCCGGGAAAACTTGCATCTGGACAGTCTGTCTCTGGCCAAGGAGGTGGCGGCGGATATTCTGGAGCAGCGGACCATCGGTCTCTACAGCGATTTTGAAGTGGTTGGGCAGATTCCACCGGAGCTGTCCATCCAGAAAAAGGATGGGCTTGGCATCAGTATCTCCGTGGATGAAACCTATGATCCGTTTCCCCGGACTCTGCATCTGGTTCCGCGCATTGCGGTGCTGGGCATCGGCTGTAAAAGGGGTACGCCTGTGGAGCGCATCGAAGCGCTGGTGGAACAGGTGCTCTTGCAGAATCAGCTTTCGAAACAGGCCATTGCCAGGGTGGCTTCCATCGATTTGAAAAAAGAAGAGCCGGGGCTTCTGGCTTTCTGTGCTGCCTGGAAGCTGCCGTTTCAGACCTATACGGCAAGGGAGCTTGAAGCTGTGGAATGTGAGGGTGGCTTTTCCGAATCCGCCTTCGTGCGGCAGATTACCGGCGTAGGAAATGTGTGCGAGCGCAGCGCCCTGCTGGCCGCAGGCAGAAAGAAGCTTTTTCAGCCAAAGACGGCCGGGGACGGCGTGACGGTGGCTATTGCGCTGGAGGAGTACACGGTAAACTTCGGATAATTCCGTCGGAGGAGTCGGTTTGAAAGGAATATTGGATGGAACTGTGAAGAAGAAACGGTTCCAGGTATGGATAAGGTAAGAGGAACAGGTACATGAGACAGGTAATTGTATTTGCAGGAACGACAGAGGGAAGGCAGATTAGCGAATGGCTGGCGGCAGCAGGGGTGGAGACTCTGTGCAGCGTGGCCACCGAATATGGAGAACTGCTGGTGGAAAAACAGCCTCATCTGAGCGTACGCCAGGGACGGCTGCTGCCGGAGGAGATGGAGCAGCTTTTGGAAGCGGAGGGAAAACCGCTGGTGCTGGATGTGACGCATCCTTACGCCGTGGCTGTGTCGGCGAACATTAAGACGGCCTGCGCACAGGCCGGGTGTGAGTATCTGCGTCTGATTCGTCCCTCGTTGATGAGAAAAAATAGGAAAAACGAAGTAAGTAAAGAGATGACAAATACAGTCACAGATAAAAATGCAGGTAAGACTGCGGAAGAAATTGTAGTAGTCGAGAGTGTGGAGGCCGCAGTAAACTTTTTGAAAACGACCGAAGGTTCCATCTTCGTCACCACAGGAAGCAAGGAATTAGCCAAATTTACTGCTCTGCCTGACTACCGGAACCGCGTCTACGCCCGCGTCCTGGCGACTCCGGAGGTCGTAATCCAGTGTACCGAGGCAGGCTTCACCGGCCCGCACCTGATCTGTATGCAGGGTCCCTTCTCCAAAGAGCTGAACCTGGCCATGCTCCGCAGCACCGGCGTAGCCTGGATGGTTACCAAAGAAGCAGGCCGCGCAGGCGGCTTTGAGGAGAAAATGACCGCCGCCCAAGAGGCTGGAGTCAAAGTTGTGCTGATAGGCCGCCCGCAGGAGCAGGAGGGGCTGTCCATTGAGGATGGAGTGAAGCTGCTGGCGGAACGATTCCAAATCCAAAAGATATTAGAGTCTAATCATGTAAAAAATATTAAAAAAGAGAAAGAAATACATTCCAATTGCGATAGTATTTGTAATTCTATGGATTCCTGTAACAAAAACGAAGAACGAACCGCATACCTCGTCGGCATCGGCATGGGCACCCCCGACCACCTGACCGGCGAGGCCCGCGCGGCCTTCGAAAAGGCCGACTGTATCTTAGGCTCCGGCCGCATGCTGGATTCTTTCAATGCCACCGGCAAGCCCCTGTTCGACGCCTACGATCCGGCCAAAATGCTGGCTTACGTTCAGGATCACCCGGAGCATCACACCATCGCAGTGGCCCTGTCCGGCGACGTGGGCTTCTACAGCGGCGCGAAGCGCCTGATCACCGCCTTTGAGGGCGCAGGTATCCACACAGAACTGATTACAGGAATCTCTTCCGTAACCTACTTCTGCAGCCGCCTGAAAATCGCCTGGGAGGACGTGAAGCTCATGAGCATCCATGGCCGCAGAGAGAACCTGATTGCGGCGGTACGCACCCATTTCCGCACCTTCACGCTGCTGGGCGGCAAGGACAATGTAGCATCCTTATGTGAAAAACTGGAAAAATATGGATTCGAAAACGTGAAGCTCTACATCGGCGAACGCCTCCACTACCCGGAGGAGCGTATCACCGAGGGCACTCCCGCGGAGCTGAAGAAGAAAGCCTTTGACAGCCTCTGCGTGGCTATCATCGAAAACCCGTCCTACACAAGCGGACTTCGAAGCTGCATCCCCGACGAAGAGTTTCAGCGGGGCGACGCGCCCATGACGAAGAGCGAGGTGCGCAGTCTCTCCGTGGCCAAGCTGAATCTGAACCGGGATTCTATTGCCTGGGACATCGGCGCGGGAACCGGCTCCGTCACCATCGAGATGGCGCTGGCAGCCGCGGACGGCGAAGTGTACGCCATCGAGAAAAAGCCCGCGGCGGCAGCCCTCATCGAGGAGAACGCGAAGAAGTTTGGCACCCCCAATGTGGAGGTGCATGTGGGAACGGCCCCAGAGGCCCTGACTGACCTGCCCGCCCCGACCCACGCCTTCATCGGCGGTTCCTCGGGCAACATGAAAGAGATTCTGAAGCTTTTGCTTGACCGGAATTCCCGCGTCCGCGTGGTAGTAAACGCCATTACCCTGGAGACCGTGGCGGAGGCCAACAGCTGCTTCAAGGAGCTTGGTTTTACGGACGTGGATATTACCCAGATTCAGGCGGCCAAGGCCAAAAAGGTGGGGCCCTACGAGATGATGATGGGGCAGAATCCGGTCTACATCTTCGCCGGAACCGGAAAGGGGGAAGCGTAAATGAGACTGCCGAGAATTATGCTGGCCGCTCCGTCCAGCGGCAGCGGCAAAACCCTGATTACCTGCGGCATCCTGCAGGCTCTGGTAAACCGCGGTTTCCGTGTGGCCTCCTTTAAATGTGGCCCTGACTATATCGACCCCATGTTTCATAGCAGGGTCATCGGCGTGAAATCCGGCAACCTAGACACTTTTTTCACGGATAAAGCGACCACCCGTTACCTGTTTGGCCGAAGCGCTGCGGAGGCGGAGATTTCCGTGGCCGAGGGCGTCATGGGCTATTATGATGGACTTGGCGGCATCTCCGAGGAGGCCAGCTCTTCGGACGTGGCGGCGGCACTGGATATGCCCGTGGTGCTGGTGGTAAACTGCAGGGGTATGAGCATTTCTGTGGTACCGCTGATCAAGGGCTTCCTGGAATATCAGACTCCCAGCCGCATCAAGGGCGTCATTTTAAATCAGATGCCGAAGTCCCTGTACGCCGACATGAAGGCGCAAATCGAGCGCTGGCTGCCGGTGAAGGTGCTGGGCTATGTGCCGAAGGTGGAGGATCTGGTGCTGGAAAGCCGTCATCTGGGCCTGGTGCTTCCGGGTGAAATCGAGAGCCTGAAAGAGAAGCTGAACCGCCTGGCTGCCGTATTGGAGGAAAGCATCGATCTGGACGCTTTTCTGGCTTTGGCCTATGAAGCGCCGGATTTCACCTACGAGACGCCAGAGCTTCCGAAGCTTTCAGGCGGAAAAAAAGTCCGCATCGGCGTGGCGGAGGACGACGCTTTCTGCTTCACCTATCGGGATAATTTTCAGATGCTTAAGGATATGGGCGCAGAGCTGGTACCATTTTCCCCCATAAAGGACGAGGCGCTGCCGGAAGGGATCGACGGCCTCATCTTGAGCGGCGGTTATCCGGAGCTGCACGCGAAGGCGCTGAGCGAAAATGAAGACATGCGGGGAGCCATTCACGACGCGGTGAAAGCAGGCCTCCCCTGTATCGCCGAGTGCGGCGGCTTTCTTTACCTGCACCGGACTCTGGAGGGATCCGATGGCGTGGATTACCCCATGGCAGGCGTCATTGGGGCCAAAGCCTACCGGACGGATAAACTGTCCCGCTTCGGGTATATCGAAATGGAAGCAAAACAGGATCAGTTGATTCTGGCAGAGGGCGAAAAGGCCCGGGGACATGAATTTCATTACTGGGAGAGCGAGGACTGCGGCAACGCCATCCACGCGAAGAAGCCCTTACGGAAGCGGAACTGGGACTGCGTACACGGCACACCGACCCTGTATGCGGGCTTCCCCCATCTCTTTTTCTATTCCAATCCGGCCATGGCCTGGAATTTTTTACAGAAATGTAGTAACGATTCCATACAGCCCGAAGCACCTGCTGCTGAGGGCGTATAAAAATGATTTAATGTGAGGAACATAGATGCTTGCAGTGATTACAGGAGGCAGCGGAAGCGGCAAATCCGAATACGCGGAGAGCGTAGCCACTTCCCTGGCAAAACGGGACGGACTTCCCTTATATTATATCGCCACTATGCGGCCCTTCGGCGCGGAGGGCATGTGGAGAGTGGAGCGCCACCGGAAGCTCCGGGCCGGAAAAGGCTTTGAAACAATAGAATGTTATGTAAACTTAAAAGGACAGACGTTGCCGGAAAAGGGCGTGGTGCTCCTGGAATGTATGTCGAACCTGACGGCCAATGAGATGTTTGAGCCGGAGGGCGCGGGAAACAATACAGTGGAAGCAGTACTGGCAGGTGTGGAGGCACTTAAGGACCGTTGCGCCCATCTGGTTATCGTCACCAACGATGTCTTTTCTGACGGAATTACATATGATGAAGTAACAAAGCTGTATCAGGAGCGATTAGGAACCATTAACCGACGCATTGCGGCAGAGGCCGATGAGGCGACGGAGGTGGTCTGCGGCATTCCCCTGCGGCTCAAAAAGTAAAGGAAAGGTAACAATTCAGAATTTATGAAACGGATATGGAACAGTTTTAAAATCGCGTTTGCCATGTATTCTAAGATTCCCATGCCTCGGGCGGACTGGGAGAAGGAAAATATGCGCTATATGATGTGGTTTTTTACCTTCGTGGGCATCGTCATCGGCGCGCTGATGGCAGGATGGAGCGTGTTAAGTGAAAAAGTCGGTGTGGGCGATACGCTCCGGAGCGTTATTTATGTACTGATTCCGGTGCTGGTGCTCTCCGGCGGTTATGTGCTGTCCCGTTCCATGAGCGGCCTGTCCGTGGCGTCCTTTCCCTGCGCCCGTAAGACCGGAACGGTAGCGACCTTTTCCGACGCGGTGCAGGAGAGGACGGTCATGACCTGTCTCTATATTCTCCTGTTCCTGTCTGCAGGCTTCATGTGCTTTCTGGATGTGAAGCTTGGTACGGCAGCTGTGGTGGGGGCCTGGTGCACGTTTTTCTGGTATTATTGTATGTCTATGAAACAGTTTGGCGGCATTACCGGCGATCTGGCGGGTTGCTTTGTGCAGACCTGCGAGTTGGTCATGGCCATCTGCGTATGGGCGGCGGGGAAATTCTGATTTCCGCTGTCTGGAAAAAACGATCTCTGCGCAAGCAGCAGGAGAATATAGGAGGAAATCAGACATGATACTGATTACAGGCGGAGCCTTTCAGGGAAAAAAGGCCTACGCGATGGAGCATTTTCACTTGAGAGAGCAGGATATGGTAAATGGGGCTGACTGCGGGAAAACGGATCTGCTTCAGGCAAAGGCAGTCACGGATTTTCAGGAATATGTACGCCGGCTACTGAAGGAGGGCGGCGACGCGTCCACGCTGGCAGAAACATTGTATACAGAAAATCCGGATATCCTTGTGATTACGAACGAGCTGGGAAGCGGCGTGATTCCCGCGGATCCCTTTGACCGCCAGTGGCGGGAGGCCTCCGGACGGGCAGCCTGCGATCTGGCGAAATACGCAGCAGAGGTTCATCGCGTGGTCTGCGGGATCGGGACGGTGATCAAGGAATGAAGGAGCTGTATCTGATCCGCCATGGAAAGACCTATGGCAACACCCTGGGGCGCTATATCGGAACCACCGACGAGCCCCTGTGCGAGGAGGGAAGAGAAGCCCTGCAGGCTATTTTCGAAGCGGGGCTCTACCCCATGCCGGACGTCCTGTACGGAAGTCCCCTGAAGCGCTGCCGGGAGACGGGGGCGATTTTATTTCCGGGCAAGAAAATGATTCCGGTTTCCCGGCTCCGGGAATGTGATTTCGGCGAATTCGAAAATAAGAATTATAAAGAGCTGTCCGGGAATGCGGCCTATCAGGCCTGGATTGACAGCAACGGTACGCTGCCCTTTCCGGGAGGCGAAAGCCGGGAGGCCTTTGAAGAGCGGTGCGTCACGGGCTTTCAGGAAGTCCTTGCGGATTTAAAAGGGAAGGCGGTTCACCGGGCGGCCCTTGTGGTACACGGAGGAACGATTATGAGTATCCTGGCGGCTTATGCGGCGCAGAAAGAGGAGTTTTATCACTGGCAGATTCAGAACGGAGAAGGTTTCCGTATGCTTTGGGATGAGATTGAAAAAGGAGGCATCATTTTACATGAAATATCACATCTATGCCCTGATTCTGGGCTTTGTACTGGATCTGATCTTCGGTGATCCAAGATGCTTATATCACCCCATCTGTCTCATCGGCAATCTGATTGCCCGGGCGGAGAAGCCCTTCCGGGCGGCGTTCCCGAAGACAGAGAAGGGCGAGCTGGCAGCAGGCGTGTTCTTCTGTATTTTCGTGGTGGCCGTATCTACGGCAGTGCCCTTCGGACTTTTATATCTGGCCCGGAACATCAATTTCTGGCTGTATTTTGCCCTGCTGACATTCTGGAGTTTCCAGATTCTGGCAGCGAAATCCCTGAAAACCGAGAGCATGAAGGTTTACGAGGCTTTAAAAGAGGGAGATCTGGAAAAGGCCCGCCATGCGGTGTCTATGATTGTGGGACGCGATACCCAGGCCTTAAATGAGGAGGGCATAGCCAAGGCGGCAGTGGAGACGGTGGCGGAAAATTCCTCCGACGGCGTGGTGGCTCCCCTGCTTTTTCTGGCCATCGGCGGCCCGGTTCTGGGCTTTTTCTATAAGGCGGTAAATACCCTGGATTCTATGGTGGGCTATAAGAACGACAAATATCTGTATTTCGGCCGCTTCTCCGCGAAGCTGGACGATGTGCTGAATTATATCCCCGCCCGGATAAGCGGCCTTCTGCTGGTTGCGGCGAGCCCGCTGGCAGGCTTAAGCATATCCGGCGCCTGGAGGATCTGGCTGCGGGATCGCCGCAACCATGCCAGTCCCAATTCCGCCCAGACGGAATCTGCGGCAGCAGGCGCCCTTGAGGTACAGCTGGCCGGGGACGCTTATTATTTCGGAAAGCTTTATAAAAAGCCGACCATCGGCGATCCCATCCGGCCGGTGGAGTATGAGGATATCCGCCGCATGAACCGGCTGATGTACGCGGGCGTGATTCTGGCACTGGCGCTTGTGGCGACAGTAGCGGCGCTGGCCGGGGTGCTGGCAGTATAAGAATGATAGACGAAAGCCTGCTTGTAAAAAAGCAGGCTTCATGTTATTCTGAAGGTACGGAGAACCAGAGCAGTAAGGAGGGGACAGTATGCCAGAATTAAATATTCCTGTGGGCGTTTCAGACTTTCGGGAAATCCGGCAAAATGGCTATTACTATATCGATAAATCCGGTTTGATTCGGGAATTACTGAAGAACACAGCTACCAAAGTGACCCTGATTACCCGGCCCCGGCGCTTTGGGAAAACACTCAGTATGAGTATGCTGGAAAATTTCTTTGATATCCGAAAAGACAGCAGAGCGTGGTTTGAGGGTCTGGAAATCGCCAGGGACAGTGAACTGTGCCAGGCCTGGATGAATCAATGGCCGACGGTTTTCTTTTCTTTAAAGGATATTGACGGCTTGAATTTTGAATCTGCGTATGGACAACTGAAAGCACAGATTTCCGAATTATATAAAAAATATGCGTACCTGCTGGAATATGACGCAATCGATCCGGATGATAAACAAAATTTCCTGGATTTGAAGGCAGGACGGGCCGGAGAAGTACAGGTGAGCCGTGCCTTAAGCCTGTTGCTGCGGATCATGGAGGCATATTATCAGAAGCCGGTGATCCTGCTTCTGGATGAATATGATGTGCCCGTGGCAAAGGCAAGCAGCAATGGTTATTATGAGCAGATGCTGGAAGTTATCAAAACCATGATGAGTACGGCCTTAAAGGATAACAGTTGTCTGCGGTTTGCAGTTATCACAGGCTGTCTGAAGATTGCCAAAGAAAGCATTTTTACAGGAACCAATAATCTGGTTTCCGATACCATCGGCACTTCTGGACTGAATGAATATTTTGGATTTACACAGAAGGATGTGGATCGGCTGCTTGAGGATGCCGGGGCAGATAATCAGGCGGAGAACATAAAGGCCTGGTACGACGGATATCGATTCGGAAATTTTGAGGTATACTGTCCCTGGGATGTGATGAATTATCTCCGGGATTTTCAGCAGAATCCGGAAGCCAGACCGGTCAGTTACTGGAAAAATACCAGTGATAATGCCATTATCCGTTCCTTTATTGATTACGCGGGAGGAGCCATTACTAAAAAACTGGAAACATTGCTTTCCGGCGGTTATATTCTTCAGCATATTGATGAAAATCTGACGTATGATTATCTCCATTCATCCGAAGACAATCTCTGGAGCGTCCTGTATCTGACCGGATATCTGACCGGACTGAGGGAAGAGGAGTTGCCGGGAGCTGTGCCGGATGGAATGGCAGCTCTTCGGATTCCCAACGAGGAAATCCGGGAGATTTTTGAGACAACCATTCGGAAATGGTTTGACGATAGCGCCAAAACCTGGAACCGAAAGGATTTATTTGCTTCTATCTGGCAGGGAGACAGCGAGGCTGCCACAGAGGAAATCAACAAGTTGCTGCGCAGAACCATCAGCTATCACGATTACCGAGAAGATTTTTATCATGCCTTTCTGGCCGGTATCTTTACCGGCGCGGGTTATGCCGTGGAATCCAACAAGGAGCATGGCGAAGGGCGCAGCGATATTGTGGTTTCTGATTACACGGACGGTTGGGTTGCCATATTTGAGATCAAATATTCGGACAGCCCGGAGGAGTTGGAAACGGACTGCGAGAAGGCGATCAGGCAGATGGACGAGCGGATGTACGCGGTAGAATATGAGGAACAGTATCCGGCGGAGAGGATTCTCTGCTACGGTATTTCCTTCTTTAAGAAGCGTTGTCTGGTGAAAAAGAAAGCGTAAAATGAGGAGATTCGAATTATGAAACAATCATGTATCCACATCTACTGCGGCGACGGCAAGGGAAAATCCACCGCGGTTACAGGACTTGCGGTCCGGGCTGCAGGAAGCGGCAGAAGGGTCATTTTCACCCAGTTTATGAAGGATGGGAAATCTTCAGAACTGAAGGTACTGCGGGAGCTGCCCGGGGTTACGGTGCTGACCTGTGAGAAGCAGTTCGGCTTCTTCTGGAATATGACGGACGAGCAGAAAAAGGAGGCGGCTGCCGCCTATCAGGCGCTTTTCGACCGGGCCACAGAGCTGGCAGCTCAGGAAGACACGTTTCTGCTGGTCATGGACGAGTTCATGTCCTGCTACAATCACGGCATGTTGAACCGGGAAAAAGCCCTGGATTTTCTGAAGAACCGTCCGGAAGGTCTGGAGGTGGCCCTGACAGGCCGGGATCCGGCCCCGGAGCTTCTGGAGCTGGCCGATTATGTCTCCGAGGTGCGGAAAATCAAGCATCCCTTTGATCAGGGTGTACATGCCCGGAAGGGAATCGAGCTGTAGGAGAAGAACAGGGGCTTGACAGGCCGGGGGAAAGAGTGGTAATGTGGAAATGCCCAGGGTCAAAAGAAGTCTGACCCGAATTTCCATTTAAAAACAGAATGATGAGGTGCAAGGATATGCAGGAAATGAAACCGATCAAAGAAGGTAAGGTACGTGAGATTTACGACAACGGCGACAGCCTGATTATGGTAGCGACAGACCGTATCAGCTGCTTCGATGTGATTCTTCATAATGAAGTTACAAAGAAGGGCGCAGTGCTGACTCAGATGTCCAAATTCTGGTTCGATATGACAGAGGATATTCTGCCGAACCACATGATTTCCGTTGACACAAAGGATATGCCGGAGTACTTCCAGCAGGAGAAGTTCCGGGGCAAATCCATGATGTGCAGAAAGCTTCAGATGCTTCCCATCGAGTGCATCGTCCGCGGCTATATCACAGGCAGCGGCTGGGCCAGCTACAAGGAGAACGGAACCGTCTGCGGTATTAAGCTGCCGGAAGGCCTGAAGGAATCTGACAAGCTGCCGGAGCCGATTTACACACCGTCTACCAAGGCAGAGATCGGCGACCATGACGAAAACATTTCCTATGAGCAGAGCATCGCTCATCTTGAAAAATATTTCCCGGGCAAGGGAGAGGAGTACGCAAAGGCTCTTCGCGACAACACCATTGCCCTCTACAAGAAATGCGCGGAGTACGCCCTGAGTAAGGGAATCATCATCGCGGACACCAAGTTCGAGTTTGGTCTGGATGAGAACGGCAATCTGGTCATCGGCGACGAGATGCTGACGCCGGACAGCTCCCGCTTCTGGCCCGCAGACGTGTACGAGCCGGGACACGGCCAGCCCTCCTTTGACAAGCAGTTCGCCCGCGACTGGCTGAAGGCCAACCCGGACAACAACTGGACCCTGCCCCAGGAGATCGTGGACAAGACCATCGAGAAATACCTGCAGGCATACGAAATGCTGACCGGCAAAGCGCTGGAGGTATAAGTTAAAGGTATAGAAATTGAGGCACAGATATTTTCTATTTTATGGGAAAATGTCCGTGCCTTATTTTAGAGAAAATCTGGTAATGTTCAAGAAAAAATTTGTACTATCCATTTTCTATAGTTCAAAATAAACATAGAAATCCGTCATTTTCCATCATTTAATATAAAAATCACCGATATGTTTTGAAAAACAGGTGAAACTTCCTCCCCGCTGTGATACACTGTATACAGAGTCATTTCCGCACGGGTAACAGCGGAAAGCGAGACAGATTTGGTTTTGGGAGGAATTTGGGGTATGAAATGTATCAACACAACGGACGCGGTGGGCCATGTGCTCTGCCACGACATTACGCGGATTGTCAAGGATGTGGTTAAGGACACCGCATTCCGCAAGGGACATATTGTGACCGAGGAGGATATTCCGGTGCTGCTGTCCCTGGGAAAGGATCACCTGTATGTCTGGGAGAAGGACGAGAACACCCTTCATGAAAATGAGGCGGCAGAGATTCTGTGCGCCGTCTGCAGGAACGAAAATATGCATCCCACCGATGTGAAGGAGGGAAAAATCGAGCTGGTGGCCGACTGCGACGGTCTGTTCCGGGTAGATGTTCCGCGGCTTGACGCCATCAACGAAATAGACGAGATCATGATCGCCACCCGCCATAACAACACGCCGGTGAAAAAGGGCGACCGTCTGCTGGGAACCCGGGTGATTCCGCTTGTCATTGCAAAGGAGAAGCTGGAGCGGGTAAAGGAGGCTGCGGGAAGCGAGCCCTTGGTATCCCTGACGCCCTATAAGCCTATGAAAGCGGGCATTGTTACCACCGGAAATGAAGTGTACTACGGACGCATTAAGGATACCTTTACCCCGGTCATCATTGACAAGCTGGCTTCTTACGGTATCGAAGTCAGCGGTCACATTCTCTGTGACGATAACATGGAAAAAATCACCAATGCAATTTTGCAATTAAAAGAAGAAGGAGCCGACCTGATTCTCTGTACCGGCGGTATGAGTGTGGATCCGGATGACCAGACGCCGGGCGCGATTAAGCAGACGGGAGCGCGTATTGTATCCTACGGCGCGCCGGTACTGCCGGGAGCCATGTTCCTGCTTGCCTATCTGGAAGACGGTACGCCTATCATGGGACTTCCGGGCTGCGTCATGTATGCCAAAGCCACAGTCTTTGACCTGGTGCTGCCCCGCATCGCGGCAGGCGTGGAGGTGAGGAAAAAGGATTTGGCCCATATGGGAAATGGCGGCTTCTGTCTGGGCTGCAAGACCTGCCATTACCCCAACTGCGGCTTTGGAAAAGGCGTATAAGGGGGCGTGACGTATGGGAGGAATTACAACAGAGGAGGCGCTTTGTCTGGTTTTACAGCACACGCCGGTGATACAGGAGAAGGAACAGATTCAAATCGCGAATATTTCAGGCCGGGTATTGGCGGAAGACGTGAAAACCGTCTTTGATAATCCGCCCTTTCACCGTTCGCCTATCGACGGCTATGCCTGCCGGGCTGCGGATTTAACCGGCGCCTCAAAGGAACAGCCGGTCTGTCTGAAGGTTCTGCGGGAGATTGACGCGGGGGATTATTCCGAGGAAGAGGTGCAGCCGGGCCAGGCTGTACGTATTATGACCGGGGCGGCCATTCCGCCGGGCTGTGACTGCTGCGTCCGTCAGGAGGATACGGATTACGGCGAGGAGAGGGTGCAGATCTATAAAGCGGAGCGGCCGTGGGGCAATTATTGCTTCCGGGGCGAGGACTTCAAGGCCGGACAGGCACTGCTGAAAGCGGACCGGGAGCTTGGTTTTGTGGAAGCCGGCGTGCTGGCCGGAATGGGAATCCCGGAGGTGGCTGTCTACCGTCGTCCCCGGCTCGCGGTGCTGACCACCGGAAATGAGGTAGTTCAGCCGGGAGAGCCTTTAGCTCCCGGTAAAATCTACGATATCAATCAGAAGCTTCTGGCGGCCCGCCTGCTGGAGCTGGGCGTGGAGCTTCTGGAGGCCCGTTCTGTCCCGGACGAACCGGAGCAGATGGCGGAGGCATTGAAGAAGGCCGCGAAGGAAGCGGATCTGATCGTCACCACAGGCGCTGTGTCTGTGGGAAAAAAGGATATTATGCACGAATCGCTGGCGCTCATTGGCGCAGAGCGTATCTTCTGGGGTATCCAGGTGAAGCCCGGTATGCCTACCTTATTTTCCGATTACCAGAGAATCCCGGTCATGAGCCTTTCAGGCAATCCCTTCAGTGCTCTGGTCATCACCGAGCTTTTGCTTCGCCCTATGCTGGCGAAAATGATGAGAAAGCCGTCTCTTGATCTGATGCGGGTGCAGGGAATCCTGGCGGACGCTTTTGGAAAGCCCAGCCCAGGAAGGAGATTTGTGCGGGCTTACTGGGAAAAGGGAACCTTCCATCTGCCGGAAGGCCTGAATTCCAACGGCGTGCTGGCCTCCATGGTGGGCTGCAACTGTCTGTTGGACGTGCCCGGAGGATCCGGAGCGTTGAAGCCCGGAGATCCGGCGGAGGCGATTCTGCTATAAAGAGAAAGGGCGATTTATATTACTTTCTGCAGCAGTTATTTTGAAAATGTGGACTATGATTTATGAATAATATTTTAGAAAAAAAGCAGTTGTTTTATGCCGTCAGCGGTGTGAAAAATTCGGGAAAAACCACCTTGATTACGAAGCTCCTGCCGGTTCTGACCGGTCAGGGGCTGAAGGTGGCAACCATCAAGCATGACGGTCACGATTTTCAGACAGATGTGCCGGGTACGGATACCTTTGCCCATTTTCAGGCGGGAGCCTACGGCACGGTCGTCTTTTCCGACCACAAATACATGGTTGTAAAACAGCAGCCCGACGAGGTTGCAGATGAAAAACTGACGCCGGAGCAGATGGCCGCTGCCTGGTTCCCGGAGGCGGATCTGATTCTGTTGGAGGGCTTTAAGGACAGCAACTATCCGAAGCTGGAAATTATTCGCAGAGGAAATTCATCGGACTGTGTCTGTAAAGAGCATAATTTACGTGCCGTCGCGACCGATCTGGATCGCGGAGAGATAACGGGGCTGCCGGAAGAAGTGCCTGTATTTGGGTTAGAAGATACAGAGCAGATTGCGCGATTTATTGTAAAAGAGTTGCAGTAATACTTTATGGAAAAATGACGGATTTAAAGTTGAATTTATTGGATTTTTAAGGACAAATATAATTGGAATAATTTTACATATAGTACAGGTGAAATACATTTTGATGAATAGATATTAAGAGAATATATTATTTATCGGGGAAATATAAAGGAGATCATATGAAAACAGGAGCATTGATCATAGCCTCCGGCGACTACGGAGAGGAGTATCGGGATAACGAGGGCATCCCTCTGTTCCTGCCCATGTACCCGCTGGACGGTACCACCGTCATCAAGGGAGAGATTGCCAAGCTTCGCAAAGCGGGAGTCTCTCCCATTGTAGTGCTGGCAGGCTGCCACAGCGAGACCCTGAAGCTGCATTTAAGCCACAATAATGTCATCTTCCTGGAGGATGAGGCCTACCGGGAACACAGCTTTGAGGAGACGCTTGCGATCGGCCTGACCGGGTGCGCGCCTCTGATGGAGCGCGTGCTGGTGCTGCCGGTGGAATACCCGGCCTGCGCGGACAGCACTATCAAAGCCCTGCTGGCTGCGGAGAAGTCGGCCGTTCCGACTTACGATGGGCAGGAGGGCTGGCCGAGGAGCATGATTTTATCGGGAACGGAAATGGATCCTACAGAGAAAATTAATTTTGAGACCGGGAGCCGGTTCCTTCCCACGGAAGATCCCGGCGTCACCTACTCCCTGCAGGAAGAGGGCGGCGTCGAGCGCGTCACCCGTTATCTGAAGGCCCGGTGGAATGCCGCCACCCTCCATTTCAAAACCAAGCTGGTCATTTCCAAAGAAGAAGACTTCTTCGGTCCCGGCGTCTACCACCTGCTGCAGTACATCGATGAGACCGGTTCCATTCAGGCTGCGGCGGCCAAAATGAATATGTCCTATTCCAAGGGCTGGAAAATGATCAACAAGGTGGAGAAGGAGCTGGGCTTCCGCTTCCTGAACCGCTGCAACGGAGGAAAGAACGGAGGCAGCTCTACCATCACCCCCGAAGGCCGCCTCTTCATGGAACGGTATCATGCCATGCTGGAGGATATGAAGCGGATCACGCGAGGATTCTTTGAGGTGTATTTTGGGGAGTTTCAGTAGAGTTAGTGAAAAATAATTCATAAATTGGTTCGATTCCCTTGCGCCTGCTTTCCGTTTCCTGTATAATATACCTATCGTTATTCTCCTGAAAAAATAACGCACAGGAGAACCGCACGAAATGAAAAGGAAAGAGGGATTATATTATGAAGAAGCTTATGGCAGGCCTGCTGGTAAGTGCTCTGGCAGTTTCTATACTGGGTTGCGGAAGCAAACAGGCGGAAGAGACTCCGGCAGCAGAGGAGACCACAGAGGCTGAAGAAACAGCAGCTGAGACAGAGGCGGAGCCGGTGACTCTGAACATCTTTGCGGCAGCATCCATGACAGAGACCCTGACAGAGATTCAGGAGATGTACAAAGAGACAGCTCCGAACGTAACCCTGGTATTCAACTTTGACTCCTCCGGAACATTGAAGACACAGATTCAGGAAGGCGCTGACTGCGATATTTTTATTTCCGCAGCCCAGAAGCAGATGAACCAGCTGGACAAGGACGCGGATCCGGAGGTGAATACCGAGGGCCTGGACTTCGTACTGGAGGGAACCCGCGTGAACCTGCTGGAGAACAAGGTTGTTCTGGCTGTTCCGGATGGAAATCCGAAGGATATCCAGAATTTCGAGGATCTGGGAACAGACAAGCTTTCCCTGCTGGCTCTGGGCAATGAGGATGTTCCGGTAGGACAGTACTCCACCGAGATTCTGACCAACCTTGGTATCCTGGATAAGCATGAAGCAGACGGCAAGATTACATACGGCTCTAACGTGAAAGAGGTTACCACACAGGTATCTGAGGCGGCTGCAGACGCAGGTATCATCTACGCTACCGACGCGTACTCCGCCGGACTGACCGTTGTGGATCAGGCAGGAAGCGATCTGTGCAAGCAGGTTATCTACCCTGCGGCAGTTCTGAACATCTCCGAGAATCAGGAAGCAGCAAAGGAATTCCTTGCCTATCTGCAGACAGACGACTGCATGAAGGTATTCGAGGCAGTAGGCTTCACGGCAGCAGAATAAAAAAGGGGCGCTTATGGACTGGTTTCCATTGTATAATTCCTTGCGTATCGCGCTGATCGCCAGCGTGATCGTATTTTTTACAGGTATTTTCGCAGCCTATTATATTGCGAAGCTCCATCCGGTGGTAAAGGGCGTGCTGGACGTGGTTCTGACCCTGCCGCTGGTATTGCCGCCGACGGTCGTGGGATACTTTATCCTGCTGCTGATGGGTCCCAGACGACCCTTCGGATCCTGGGTGTTGGAGAACTTCGGCACAAAGCTGGTGATGACCTGGTATTCGGGCATCTTCGCGGCGGCTGTGGTGGCCTTTCCGCTGATGTACCGGACAGCCCGGGGGGCTTTTGAGAGCTTCGACGAGACCCTGGCCTATTCCGGACAGACCCTGGGGCTGTCCAACAGCTTTATCTTCTGGCGGATCCGGATGCCGGCCTGCAGGCAGGGCATTCTGGCGGGAGCCGTCCTGGCCTTTGCCAGGGCCCTGGGCGAGTACGGAGCCACCAGCATGGTGGCAGGCTATACGCCGGGCCGGACCGCGACTATCTCTACCACCGTCTATCAGCTGTGGCGGACGGACAATGACGCCCTGGCCTTCAAATGGGTGCTGGTGAACGTGGTCATTTCCGCAGTGGTTCTGCTGGCGGTGAACCTGCTGGAAAAGGGCGAGTGGGCGTCCCGCACAGGCAAAAAACGAAAGGGCGGGAGGTAGAGAAGATGTCATTGTATGTGGATATCAGAAAAAAGCTGGGTGGCTTTACGCTGGAGACGCAGTTTGAGGCAGCGGACGGCGTGACGGGCATCCTGGGCGCCTCCGGCTGTGGCAAGAGTATGACCCTCCGTTGTATCGCGGGCATCGTGAAGCCCGACGAGGGACATATCGAGCTGGATGGTAAGGTGCTCTTTGATTCCCGGGAAAAAATCAATCTGCGTCCCCAGGAACGCCATGTGGGACTGTTGTTTCAGAATTACGCCCTGTTCCCGAATATGACGGTTCGCCAAAACCTGATGACAGGACTTAAGGCAGAAAAGACCGGAAAAAAAGAAGCGGAGATAAGAATTCAGGAAATGCTGGAAAAGTTCGAGCTGAAGGATCTGGAGAAGCATAAGCCTGCGGAGCTTTCCGGAGGCCAGCAGCAGAGGGTGGCTCTGGCGCGGATCTTCCTCTCCAGTCCCCGTGTGCTGATGCTGGACGAGCCTTTTTCTGCGCTGGACGGATATCTTCGCTGGAACCTGGAGCAGGAGCTTCTGGAGACACTGAAGGAGTTTGGCGGGCCCACCCTGTTTGTGTCCCACAGCCGGGACGAGGTGTACCGGATCTGCGACCGGGTATGTGTGATGGATCAGGGAGCTTCAAGCCCGGTGATTCCTGTGAAGCAGCTGTTTGAAGCGCCGGAGTCCAGGGCGGCCGCGCTGCTGTCGGGATGCAAGAATTTTGCCCGGGCAAAGGTGAAGGAAGCAGCTTCGGCGGATAAGCCGGGTCGCGTCTATGTGCAGGACTGGGGCGAAACCCTGACCTTCACTGGCGAACACGGACCGGATACAGAGGACGTCCGCTATGTGGGCGTGCGCAGCCATTATATCGGGCTGATGGGAGCAAAAGAGGCGGCGGCACAGCCGGAGAATACCTTCCGGTGCCGGATTAACCGGGTTATTGACGACGTGTTTTCCACGGTGATTATGGTAAGACCGGAGCGTGCGGATACATCCGAGGAGAGCCGGAAGAATCATTTCAACAGGATTCGTGTGGAGACTACCAAGGAAGTCTGGAGGGATTTCTGTAAGAAGGAATATGAAGGCAGAGAAAATCCGCAGGAGGATATCTGGGTGCATATCAATCCGGCGGATGTGATGGTATTGAGATAGGTCGGAAAACTGTTTACCCGCCGATCTTCGACATTTCTTTCAGTTCCGTTACCGTTTGTATATTTTCAAAGCAATGAGCCGCAGGCTTCTGTTCGATGGCCTGCCGGATCAGCTCTTTCACGTCCTCGGGACTTCCGGTCCGGAGGGCGTTTTTTATGGAAATACGGTCGCTGTAGCAGAGACAGGGCTTGAGATCGCCGGTGGCTGTCAGGCGGATGCGGTTACAATTCTGACAGAATTTTCCATGAATGGCGCTGATAAAGCCAATGCTGCCCTGAAAGCCGTCGATGTGGTAATAGCGGGCCGGGCCGTTGCCATGGGTGAGGAAATCCGGCGTTACGCGATCTGCTCCGTAATGGCTTCTCAGCTGCTCCACCACCTCCGGGTTGGAGACAGGCTTCATCTCCTTGCCGTGCCCGATGGGCATGAGCTCGATAAAACGGACGTCCACCGGGTGAGCCTCGGCTAACTCGGTCAGGGCGATGCATTCCATGTCGTTGACGCCCCGCTGCAGCACCGCGTTGATTTTCACCGGAACGCCATGAGTCTCCATGGTGCGAATGCCGTCCAGAACCTTCGGAAGCTGGTCAAAACCGGTGATAGCAGTGTATTTCACGGGATCCAGAGTATCCAGACTGATATTGACAGCGTGGAGTCCCTGGCGGCAGAGCTCGTCTGCGTATTCCGGGAGCAGTACGCCGTTGGTAGTCAGCGTCACCTGCTCGATACCGGGCAATGCGTTTAGCATCCCGATGAGCTCCATGCAGCCCTTCCGGACCAGCGGCTCGCCGCCGGTGACCTTGATTTTGCGGATGCCTAAGGCAGCAGCCTGCCGACAGGCCTCAGTGATCTCCTCCAGCGTCAGAATCTGCTCCATGGGAAGCCATTCGATGCCTTCCGGCATACAGTAGCGGCAGCGTAAGTTACAGCGGTCGGTGATGGAGACGCGCATATAGTCGATGTCCCGTCCGTATTGGTCCTTCATGGGTTAATCCGCCTTTCTCACAAAATCGCCGCTCTTTCCGCCGCTCTTCCGGCAGAGATGGATGTCGGTCATTTCCATGCTTTTATCCACGGCCTTGCACATGTCGTAGATGGTCAGAAGCGCCACCTGAACGCCGGTCAGGGCCTCCATCTCCACGCCGGTCCTGCCGGTGGTGCGGACGGTGCAGGCCGCCCGGACGGAGGAGGTCTCTTCCTCCAGTTCAAAGCTTATCTCCACCTTGGTCAGATGCAGCAGGTGGCAGAGGGGAATCAGCTCGGAGGTCTTCTTGGCCCCCATGATTCCGGCCACCCGGGCCACGCCCAGCACGTCGCCCTTTCCCATTTCCCCTTCCTTTACCTTTTCAAAGCATTCCCGGCTCATGGAGATACGGCCCTCAGCCACAGCCTCCCTTGCGGTCTCGGTCTTGGCGCTTACGTCCACCATGACGGCCTCACCCTGGCGGTTAAAATGTGTAAATTCACTCATGATCATATGCCTGACGAAGCTGCCCGTGTCCGGGACAGCTTCGGGTTTCCTTTCTAATTGAAATAAAATATAAGCTGTGGCAAAATTCAGACAGCCCAGAACGAAACATTCACATGTTTCCCCGCTTTCCGCAGGTGCTCCATCAACTCTTCCACGGTCTTTGTTTTGGTCTCTGCCGTAATCTCCGATCCTGCATAGGCCTCGTTATAAGCATTTCCAAAGAAAATGTTGATATCCGTGGCCCAGGTGAAAAGGAGTGTTCCAAGCTGTGCGGCTCCGTCCTTCTTCTGAAGCATCTCATGGAAGCTCACTCTATCCTCCCGGAAATCTTCGCAGTATTCCAACAGCCGCTCCAAAGTCAGTAACCCTTCGGTTACCAGATCTGCGCCGGGCAGACGCATCAGGGAAGGCACATCGTCCACGGCGGATCCATCGATGGTGGTCAGAGGCTGCCGAAGATATCGCGCTGCGATTTTTGCGGTGGTGCCGCCACAGATCACATGCTTCCCTTCCTTTTTCCAGAAATTGTCCATATAGGCTGTGTCTTCCTCGGTGGTATGGGGCGGACCAATCATCAGGTTGACCGTCTGCTTTTTGCAGAAGCGTAAGGCCAGAACCGTCAGGTCGTCGTCGGTCTCCTCCAGATTCAGGGCCAGTCCCGCATAGGCGATAGCCACAGCCATTTCCTGGGCGCTCATACCCGGGCGGTACTTCTTCTGACAGAAGCGTAGGACCTCATTGCGGCCCCAGCCGCCGTCGGTGGTCTTGCCCATACCGGCGTTGGTGACGCCGTCGGACATGAGAATCAGCATGTCGTCCTCCCGAAGGTCGAAGGTACTCTCATGGATGACCTTTTCCTTCAGGGTAAAGGTAGAATAAGGGTAGGCCGTTACCTTACCGTTCCGAATCAGAATGGCGTCCGGATTGTCAAACTGATAGAGCAGCGCCTGGCGTCCCCTGATATCCAGCACCGTAAAGGTGGAATAGGCCAGATGCCGGACACTGCACACGGGCAGCGTATCGGCTACGGCGGCCACCGCGTCATAGATGGGCAGCTTTTTGATGATCATATGGCTGAGCATCCGGGCAGTCAGCGTGGAGAGAATGTTGGCCTTGACGCCGCTTCCCAGTCCGTCTGACAGCACCAGCACATGATCGGAATCATTTTCCATAATATCAAAATAATCGCCGCAGATGGTTTCCCGTTTTTTATTGAGGCTTACCCAGCCGAAATCCGTCACCAGTCCGTCGAAGGACACGTTCAGCCGATAGTTTCCGTCTTTATTCATCGCGATCCTCGTCCTCTCTGAGAATGGTACGCTTCAGCTGCTCCACGGCCACCTTGGTGTCCGCGGCGGTCTCCCCCAGGAGGCTTGCGATCTGGTGCACCAGCTTCAGCTGCTCCGAGGCCAGCTTGTCAGCCATGGCGGCCGCGTTGTTCTGGGCCTTCCGGATACGCTGCTTTTCTTCTATCTCCCGGGTGATATCCTTCATGACGCAGAGAATCAGCTGATTCTTCCGGTCATTGGCCAGGGTGCGCTCCAGATAGATATCCCGATCCTCCAGATAAATCTGATCGTGGGACATGTTTTTATCGAAGGAAATCATATTGACCAGGGTGTAATCATCCATCAGATCAGACACGGTCTCGCCGATCAGCGTACGCTTATGGAGCGGGTCGAACAGATCCTTCGCGGCCTGGTTCATATGAATGACCTTCAGCTGATAATCCACGGTCACCAGGATACCGGGCATCACGTTGATGATTTTGTTGGAATAGCTTTCCTGGCGCTCCCGCATGAAGGGCACGCACATGGAGATCTCGGCTTTTCCGGCCAGCACGGCCTTCGCCTTCTCCCGGCAGGTATTGTAGCCGCAGGCTCCGCAGTTCAGCTCGTCCTCCGGCGTAAATTTTCCCATCTGGGCCAGTACCTTTTTAATATCTTCTTCGGAGGCTTCCGCCTCCTGTTGCCGCAGTACGAAAGTATCATAGTGACGGCTGACGTCGGTCAGGGACTGCGCCGAAAAATCGTCCCGTTTATAATTGGAAATGCCTTTGTACAGGGACGCGTTCTGCAGACGGATCAGGCCGTGGAGCAGTCCGGTCTTTGTCCGTCGGAAAGAAGGACCGCCGATACAGCCGTTGGGACAGGCGTTCAGTTCCAGAAAACAGTTGGAATAACTGTCCGGATCCGCCATAAATTCATTCAGAATCTGCTTACAGCTGTCGATCCCGCAGGCGGGAAGATAGCGCTGGTGAACGGATGGATGCATGGCCATGGTAAAGCCGCCGGACATGGCCATAATGCGGGAAAGCCGGATATCCCGGTCCGCGTCCGGGGGTGCGCTTGACGGGGCGGCCACCTGCACCTGAACAGCAGTCAGCCATTCCTGCAGCTCGCTGAAGGTGATGACATAATCCACATAGTTGTCCGCCTCCCGCATCTGGGCCAGGCCGGAGATACAGGGGGAGACAGAAAGAATCCGCGCGTCGGGATACTGTTCCTTCAGATAACGGGCGTGGGCCTGCATCACGGACAGAACCGGAGCCAGATAGGGAACCAGATCCGGATAACGCTTCTGGACCAGCTGTACGATGACCGGGCAGTTGGAGGAAATGGTGGGCGTCTCCTGGGCCCGTTCCTCCACCAGGTCCTCATAAGCGGTCTTGACCAGATACGCCCCGGCGGCTGCGTCGAAGGCGTCGGACAGACCGAGCTTTTTCAGGGCTTCGGTCAGGGCCGACAGGCTGTCAGTTCCGAATTCCGCCACATAGGCCGGGTGGAGAGAGGCGATGACCTGTC
This sequence comes from Laedolimicola sp., assembly GCF_051972735.1. Classification (NCBI taxonomy): domain Bacteria; kingdom Bacillati; phylum Bacillota; class Clostridia; order Lachnospirales; family Lachnospiraceae; genus Laedolimicola; species Laedolimicola sp. The sequence goes on from NZ_JBOKYU010000007.1 coordinate 66,119, forward strand.
CGCCGTTTCGGATGAAATCATACACCCTGGGTATCATATTTAATTCTTCCTTGGCGTTCTGGGGACAGACCAGAGTGCATTTCTCACAGAGGATGCACTGATCCTCCAGAATCTGTGCCTGATGGTTGATGACCCGGATGGCCTTGACCGGGCAGTTCCGGACGCATTTATAGCAGTTTCTGCAGTGTACTTTTTTAAATTGTAGAAATGAGGTGTCGGCGTATACCGAAGGCATAGAATAAAACCTGCCTTTCTTAAAATTTATATTTAAAATGGGAATAATTTACAAATTTATTTTTCCTAAAAGAAGATGACCTGCTTCTCAGACTTCCGGCTTCGTTCCGGCGAACAGCTTCATCCGATCACGCCTTGCCGCGCAGACCAGCGTAAGCCCGTATTCTTTCGCCAGCGCGATGGCCTCCGCCGTGGGCGAAGCCTTGCTTGCGAGAATGGGAATTCCGGCCCGGATAGCTTTCATGGCCATATCGGTGGGAATCCGGCCGCTGGAATAGACGATACACTCTGTGAGCGGGATGTCATGGCGCAGGGCGTAACCGATGGCCTTGTCCAGGGCGTTGTGCCGGCCGATATCCTCGCACTGGAACAGAAGCTGGCCGTCCTTTGCCAGAAAACAGCTGTGGGTGGCCCAGGTCTGTCCGTGGAGGGGCATACCCGCGTGGAAGCGGTCGGCCAGGTCAAAGACCTGCTCTGCCTTCCAGGAAATGGGAGTCACCGGCTTTACCGGCTTCCCGGTCAGAAAATAATCGTTTAAAATGTGATTCCCGGTGCAGCAGGAGGGCGTAAGCTCTGTGAAGGGCTCCCGAGAAGCGCCGCCATCCAAAGCAACACGTCCTGCCTGCGGATGGCTGTCGGCTACGGTGGCTTGCAGCGTCTCGTTTTCACCCTTATTTCCACGCAGTATCACCCGTGCCCGCAGCCCGTGTTCACAGATATAGATCTGTTCTACATCGGAAGCGTCCTCCAGGATTCCCTCGGTCAGAAGGCGGCCCAGCACCAGCTCAGTCAGATACTGGGGAATACAGACCAGCTTCATGGTCAGTCGATCGTTGAGATAGACGTCCAGAATATGCTCTGTGAGAACCGGTTCGGATTCGGTATGACAGTCGCCGTCCCGGCTGATATAGGTATAGGTTTCCGCGGAAAGAAGCGGAAGCTTGTCGTATAATTCATTGATATACATGGGATGTTGTACTCCTGAATGATGTGGGCTTTTTTTTGCCCCGTTTCCATTATACATGGGGACTTAGGGCGTGTCAAACCTGTGATTGTGAAAAAGTACCAGAAAATCAAAAAAATAAATTGTCTAATTTGTAACAAGTGTTGATCTGCGGGCCAAGATCAGGTACCATAGAAGACAGAGAATTTGGTGGCTGTCCGCTTTGGAAAAAGCAGATGGCAGAATAAGGGAGGAACGATAGCATGGGCAGGATCATGGCAGTAAATATCAGCGAGAAGAAGGGAACGCAGAAGAAAAACGTGCATTCCGCGAAGCTTATCGAGGACTGGGGTATCGAAAACGACGCCCACGCAGGCAAATGGCACCGCCAGGTGAGCCTGTTATCCTATGAAAAGATCGAGGACTTCAAGGCAAAAGGAGCGCCGGTGGACGAGGGCGCCTTCGGGGAGAATCTGATCGTCCGGGGTATCGACCTGAAGCACCTGCCCATCGGCACCCGTCTTCAGTGCGGCGACGTGCTTCTGGAGGTAACCCAGATCGGTAAGCAGTGCCACAGCGGCTGCGAGATCTACAAGATTATGGGCGACTGTATTATGCCGAGAGAAGGCATTTTCACAAAAGTATTGAAGGGCGGCGTCATTTCCGAAGGGGACGAGATAAACGTGGTGAAGCGACCCATGCGTGCAGCGGTTCTGACCTCCAGTGATTCCGGCTACGCAGGAGAACGGGAGGATATAAGCGGCCCGGCTATCCAAGCAATGCTGGAAGAAAATGGATACGAGGTGGTTCATACGATTCTCCTGCCGGACGACCGGGAGATGCTGGCCAAAGAGATGGCGCGCATCGCAGATGAGTATGTGGCGGAATTGCTTCTGACCACCGGCGGCACGGGCTTTTCACCCCGGGACTGTATGCCGGAGGCTACCATGGATATCGCGGAGCGGATGGTGCCGGGTATTCCCGAAGCCATGCGGGCCTACAGCATGACTATCACCCCCAGAGCCATGCTGAGCCGGGCGGCGGCCTGTATCCGGAAGAACACGCTCATCATCAACCTGCCGGGCAGCCCCAAGGCAGTGAAGGAGTCTTTGGGCTACATTCTGCCCTCTCTTCAGCACGGTCTGGAGATCCTGACCGGAGAGGCTGCCAACTGTGCCAGAAAATAAGCGTCCGGGAGCGGGCGTTTCCATGGTGGTGCTGGCCGGGGGAAGGAGCAGCCGCATGGGAAGCGACAAATGCGATCTGAAGATAGAAAAAAGTACCTTTCTGGAGTGGCAGATTGAAAAGGGCAGGGCGCTTGGAATCACAGATATCCAGGTGTCCGGCTATCACGGGGCAGCCTGCAGCGTTCTGGTAACGCCGGACCGGTTTCCGGGAAAAGGGCCTCTGGGCGGTCTTGAAAGCTGCTTCCGGCGGGCCAGGGAGGAGCAGGTGCTGGTGCTGGGCGTAGACATACCGCTGGTTCCGGCAGAGGAGCTGGAAAGACTGGTGATCCAAAGCCGGGAAAAGCAGAAAAAGGCGGTGATTCTCAGGCACAGGGGAAAGGAAGAGCCC
>NZ_JBOKYU010000008.1:0-66456 GCF_051972735.1 Laedolimicola sp.
GCAAAAAATCAATTTGAAATCCGCGAGGTAGAGGTGCGGGAGCCGGAGGCCGGAGAAGTACTTGTGGGGGTAAAGGCCTGCGGATTCTGCGGACACGACAAGATTCTGGCGGGCTATGCCGGAGAAGAATGGCAGCCCTTCGGACATGAATTTGCCGGCGTGGTAGAAAAGGTCGGACATGGCGTAAAGAATGTAAAGGTGGGAGACCGGGTGGTAGTGGAGACCTCCATCTTTGATCCCGTTTCGGATCACGCGCGGAATGGACATCCAGAACTGGATACCGAGGGCCCCAACTATATGACCATGGAGCATACGGGAATGGGCTTTGCGGAAAAGACCATTGTTCCGGCGATTCTTTGCGTGCCGTTCTCGGATCTGGAAGATCGGGAGGCCTGCTTCCTGGAGCCCATGGGCGTGGCGGCAGATCTGATTCTGACTGCGGATATCCATCTGGGACAGGACGTATTGCTGATGGGCTGCGGAGCCATCGGCCTGATGGCCCTGCAGATGGCGAAAGCCTCCGGCGCAAGAAATATCTATGTGGCAGAGCATAAGGCAAACAAGAAGAAGATAGAGCTGGCAAAACAGTTCGGAGCCACCGATGTGATTCTCACCGATGAGATGGAGCTGACGGATTATCCGTTCCCCCGGGGAGGCGTAGACCGGGTGCTGGTTACCACGCCGCCCGTCACCATAGCCGAAGCGGTAAAGGTGGCAAACGTGGGCGGTATTGTGGCGTTCCTGGGTATCAGCTACGGCCCCGGCGCTATGGTGACCTTTGATTCCAACATTGTTCATCTGAACAAGCTGCAGATCCGGGGATCCAACGCGATTCCGGCGCTTTACTTCCCCCATTGCCTGGATTTGGTGAAGGCGGGAATCGTAGATGTAAAACCGCTCATTACCCATACCTTCCCGCTGGAAAAGGCGCCGGAGGGTATCATGGAATTCCTGACGGATAAAGAGAATGCGGTGAAAGCAGTTATGCTGAACGATTAAAAAAATCCTTCCGGGGCTGCTGCAAAGGAATGCGGATAGAAGCATTCTTCTGCGGCAGCCCTGTTTTTATGGCCATATATCAGAAAAGTGTCGACACTAAAAGAAAAGAACAAAAAGAAGTGTCGAAAAGTAAAAAAATGGAAGAAAAGCAGGACGCTTGTGTCAAAATACGCCATACAATGCCAAAAAAGCAGACGCTTTCCCAAAAGGAAGGGGAAAAGGGTTATAGTAAGTCCAGCAGGAGGTAAGGAACATGAAGTATATCATATTAATGTCCCATGGACATCTGGCTTCAGGAATGAAAAGTACGGTAGAACTGATTACCGGAGAAAACAAAAGACTGCTGTCCTATGATGCGTATGTGGACGGAAACGGCGATATTCATTCGTTTTTTGATAGCTTTATCAAAGAGCATCCGGAGGATGAAATCATCGCGGTAACCGATGTGCTGGGCGGCAGCGTCAACAACGATGCGCTTACATACAATCATCTGCCGCAGATTCATGTGGTAACAGGAATGAATGTCCCCATGGTATTGAATCTGGTGCTGAAGATGGAGCTGGATACAGAAACCATGATCCGGGAAAGTATCAGTGAGAGCCTGGAGCTGATTACCTGTTGTGCAAAAGACACTGCAGATGAAGAAGAAGATTTTTAGACAGGAGGAAAAGGTATGATTCAGTTATTGCGGGTAGATCATCGTCTGCTGCATGGACAGGTGGTATTTTCCTGGTGTTCCCAGTTAGAGCCAAACTGTATCCTGATTGCGAATGACGTGGTTGTTCAGGACGAAGTGAGAAAGGCGGCTCTGAAGCTGGGAAAACCCAGCAATACCAAGCTGGTGATCAAGAATATCGAGGATTCCGTAAAGGCGATCAACGAGGGAAAGACAGATAAGTATTCCCTGCTGATTGTAACCAGCAATGTAGCGGACGCCGTAAAGCTTGCAGAGAGCTGCGAGCAGATTACCGGAATCAATCTGGGTGGAACCAAGGCAACAGCAGAGACGCATCCGTTATCCAACATGGTAAATGTGACAGAGGAAGAGGAAAAGCTTCTGAAGGAAGCGGCTGCAAAGGGAATTGAGGTATTTATTCAGGCAGTACCCAGTGACCCGAAGAAAATTTTTAAATAAAAGTGGGAGGAAATCGTTATGATGCAGGCAATTTTTATCGGTATCGTGGCATTCATCGGCTTTCTTGAGTGCGGTGTAGGAAATTCCATGATTCAGAGACCGATTGTGATGGGACCTTTAGTAGGTCTGGTACTTGGAGATGTGCAGACGGGACTGGCTGTAGGAGCCACCCTGGAGCTGGCCTTTATGGGAAATGTAACCATCGGAGCAGCGCTTCCGCCGGAGATTACCGCGGGAGGTATCCTGGGTACGGCGCTGGCCATCAGCTCACACGGCGGCACCGAGGCAGCACTGGCACTGGCCATTCCGATTGCTACGGTAGCGCTTCTTCTGAAAAATACCTATTATCTGGTAGTAAGAGCATGGCTCCTTCATAAGTCCGATGAGTATGCGGCAAAGGGAGACGCAGACGGCGTAGACCGGATGCACATGGTAAGCTTTCTGTCCTATGCGCTGGTTATGGCGATTGTCATGGCAGTATGCTACAGCTTCGGCGCTCCGGCAGTAGAGAAGTTCCTGGCTGTCATTCCTCAGTTCGTAAAGGACGGTATCAGCGTAGCGGCAGGCATTCTTCCGGCACTTGGTTTCGCGCTTCTGGCAAGCATGCTTCTGACCAAAAAGGTAGCACCCTTCTTCATGCTGGGCTTTATTCTCTCCGCATACCTGGGTATGCCGGTTCTGGGAATCGCAATGCTTGGAGTTATTATTGTAGCGCTGATGCTGAATCAGGATAAGCCGGCAGCAGTAGCGGCAGAGACAGAAGGAGGAGACGACGATGACTTCTAATGAAAATGCAAAGAAACTGACGAAAAAAGATATCAATAAAATGTTCTGGCGTTCCTTTACGGTAAACGCGTCCTTCAACTATGAGCGTCAGATGAGCCAGGGCTGCCAGTATGCCCTGTCCCCGATTTTAAGAAAGCTCTATCCGGATAAGCAGGATCTGGCAGAGGCCTTAAAGAGACACGCAGAGTTCTTTAACTCCACACCTATGGTAAACCCGTTTATCTTCGGTATCGCGGCAGCCATGGAGGAGGAGAATGCCAATACCGAGAATTTTGACGCCAATTCCATCAACTCCGTAAAGGCCAGTCTGATGGGACCTCTGGCAGGTATCGGCGATTCCGTGTTCTGGGGAACCTTAAGACCCCTGGCAGGAGGTATTGCATGCTCCCTGGCACTGACAGGCAACCTGTTTGCGCCGATTCTGTTCCTGCTGCTGTTCAATATCCCCAACGTGCTGATTCGTTATTTCGGTGCCCATCTGGGTTACAACTCCGGTATGAAGGCATTGAACCAGTTTGAGAAAATGGGTATCACCGACAAGATTTTCCGGGGCGCGGCCATCATCGGACTGCTGGTTATCGGCGGTATGGTAGCCTCCATGGTAAACGTGAACCTGGGAATCCAGATCGGGAGCGGAGATTCCGCGATTGCGCTGAATGATATCCTGAACGGCATTATGCCGAAGATGCTTCCGCTTCTTACCACGCTCGGTATCTACAAGCTGATTAAGAAGGGTGTGAAGGTCAACGCCATTCTGCTGGGTATCATTGTACTGAGCATTCTGGGAACCTTTGTGGGAATTTTCTAAATCAGAATTATACGGACCGGGAGGAAAACGGAATATGACACCGATGACAGAGTTTATACAGAAAATGAAAGAGAAGGACATTGTGCTGCATTACATTCAGGTGTGGCATAAGGACGAGCTGGTGGAGGAATATAAGAGACTGGATCAGAAAACCAGACTGAATGTGTATTCCGTATCCAAAAGCGTTACTTCTCTGGGCGTGGGAATCGCCATGGGCGAAAAGCTTTTGACAGCGGAGGATCGGCTTCTGGATTTCTTCCCGGAATACCGGTATCAGGATATTCACCCCAATGTCCGGAAGATTACAGTCCACGATTTACTGACCATGAACTGCGGATTGTCCAGCAAGCTTTTCTTTGCGGACGATCCCCAGCGTTACCGGGAGCGCGACTGGGTGGACTTCTTTATGAAAAATGATTTCGGTTATGAGCCGGGAACTCATTTTGAATACTGCAATTTTAATACATATATGTTAAGCTGTATTATAGAGAAGCTGACCGGGGAAAGCCTGGTGGAATACATGAAGCCCCGGTTCTTTGAACCGCTGCAGATTGGAAATGCGGACTGGCTGAGCTGTCCCATGGGACATTCCGCCGCAGCCAACGGCCTGATGCTGACCATCGATGAGATGTCCGCGATAGGCCGGCTGCTTCTGAATCAGGGAAAGTGGGAAGGCAGTACCCTGGTTCCGGAATGGTATCTGAAGGAGGCCACCCGGAATCAGATCACCCATGATGTGCCCAAATGCGGTTATGGCTATCAGTTCTGGATCAACCCGGACTACCAGTCCTACCGGGCAGACGGAAAATACGGACAGTATATTGTGGTTGTGCCAGAGCAGCAGCTTGTGGTATCATTACAGGCGTTGGATTCAAAGAAATTTTTCGATGATGTATGGAAGGATCTGGTAGTTCCCTGTCAGGAACAGTTCAGATAAGATACGGGAGACGTGGCGATGGGATATGTCAATACGAAACAGGAAATTCTGGAATATATAGGAAATCAGACGGAAAAGCTGGAGGAGGGCCGTTATGAGGCCCTGACGGCGGCAGCAGTCTGCGAGAAGCTGAGTGTCAGCAGAAATCTGGCCAGCCAGTATCTGAACGAGGGCTTCAAGGAGGGGGTGTTGGTAAAGGTAAGCACCCGTCCGGTGTATTTCCTGGATAAGAAGACGATTCTGGAGCGCTGCAGCCTTTCGATGATACAGGACGAGTTTTGCGATTTGGAGGAACTGGAGGAATTTATCCAAAAACATCTGAAAAAGAAGCAGAACTTTGAGCAGGCAGTGGGCTGCAACCTTTCCCTGAAGACAGCAGTGGAAAAATGCAGAGTGGCCGTGGATTATCCCCCGGCCGGACTGCCGCTCTATATAGAGGGAGCCAGAGGAACAGGGAAGAGTTTTCTTGCCTGGCTTTCTTATTGTTACGCGAAGGATACGGGCATTGTGCCGGAGGAGGCCAGGTTTATCCGGTTGGACGCCCAGTCGCTGGGCGGCGGCAGCGGCGACGGGGATAAAATGCGGGAGGAGCTAAAGCAGAGGCTCCAGAAAACCGGAAACGGGGATTTTGTGGTCTTTGAAGATTACGATGAGTTTCCGCCGGAGCTTCAGCTTTCTGTGCTGCACCTGATTGAGCGGCGGCAGACCGGAGCGGAGCAGGGAAAGGGACGCTATATCCTGACCCTGGAAAATGGAGACTGCTATGAGGAATACCGGAAGAAGCTGACCTTTATCCGGGTGACGCTGCCGGAGCTTTCCGAGCGCTCCCAGGTAGAGAAGGAAATGCTGCTGACCCATTTTCTGCGAAAGGAAGAGCAGAGGCTGAAAAGACCGATCCGGATCAGCGAACAGGCCTACCGGACTCTGAGCCGGCACCTGTTTTCCGAAAATGTGGAAGAACTGGAAAATTGTGTAAAACAGCTTTGCGCAAAGGCGTTTTCAGCCCAGCGTAAGGAAGAGGAGATCCGGCTTGATCTGCTGCTGCTTCCCCGGGAGCTTCTGCGGGGCGTCCAGTTGGAATTCCGGAAGCAGCTGGGGGAGGAACGCTTTCTGACATTGTCAGAGCTTCGTCAGGACGCGGAAATCTACCGGGAAATCAGGCTCTACAGCCAGGTTCTGGATAAGTTCGGGCAGTATTATGAGAACCGGATAAGCTATCCGGAATTTCTGGAGGAGAGCAGCCGGATTCTGGACGAGTACAGCGAATATATTCTGTTCCGCAGAATCGCCGAGAACGAAAAGCTGAGACTGATAGAGCAGATGCTAATCCGCATTTTTGATTATATCCGCAGCATTTACAATGTGGACGTGCCCCACAGCTTTGTCCTGACCTTTTCCCGGTGGGTCTATTACAGCGACGCCTTTAACGAGATGATGAAGGAATGGTGCGGAGCTCACCGGACTTCCCTGGACCGGCTCCGGGAGGTCTTGCAGAAGGAATCCCGCACGGAGACACTGATCGCCAGGGAGATTACGGCTCTGATTCGCCAGAATCTGGAGGTGACGCTGTCAGAGACGGAACAGGCGGCCCTGACCATTCTGCTGAACCATATCCGGGCCGGACACGGCACTCTGCCTATCCAGGCCTTTATCATCTGTCACGGCTATGCCACAGCCAGCAGTATCGCGGATGTCTGCAATAAGCTGTTGAAGAAGCATATCTTCCACGCCATCGATATGCCCTATGACATGTCTGTGGTGGAGGTAGGAAAGCAGCTTCGGAATATTCTCTATTACAGTGAGAACAGGGACGTGCTGATGCTGGTGGATCTGGGCTCCCTGGAAAATATAGAAGAAGTGATCGGGGACGTATCCGATATTAATTTTGGAATCATCAACAATGTGTCAACCAATCTGGCGCTGGAAATCGGTTTTGCCATAAACCGTGGAGCGCCGTTGGCGGAGATCCTGGAGGACGCCCGGGAAAATGTAAAGACCAGCTACAAGCTCATCGAACGGGCCCACAGGGAGGACGTGCTGATCTTTGTCAGCGAGAGCGGAAGCGACGTGGCGGCAAGAGTGGGGGAGCTCTTCCTGGACAGCCTGCCGAAAAATCTGGAGCTTACGGTAAAGTGCTACGATTACGATACCTTTACAGAGCTGGATCGGGCGGGAGAGCTGGATAAATATAACGTACTCTTCGCGGCGACCACGGCTGTGCCGATTCAGAGCGAGAGATTTCCGATGATTCCCCTGGAGGAGATTATTACTTTCAACAGCTTTCCGCGTCTGCGGGAATGCTTCAACGGCTATCTTTCCCCGGAGGAATTTGAGCAGTTCCGGAAGAACCTGCTGAATGTATTTTCCCTTCAGAACGTGGTGGAGGCGCTGACGATTCTGAATGCCGGAAAGGTATTGAGCCAGGTAGACGCCATGCTGGACGAGCTGCAGACCCTGACGAAACGGAAATTTCTGGAAAAAACCATTGTGGGACTGAATATCCATATCAGCTGCCTGATCGAGCGGCTGGTTAAGAAGGAAGAAATTACGACCCATCTGAAGCTGGAACATTTTGAGGAAGAGCATGGTGATTTTATCCAAATGGTGGAAAAGAGTTTCGCCAATATCGCCAGACAGTACAATATCCGGCTGGTGCTGAGCGAGATTGCCTACATCTACGACTATATCCATTATGAGGGCGGAAAACAGGTTCTCCAGAAGGAAGAGGATTTTTAAACAAAGAAAGGAAAACGGCTATGATTTATACAGTAACCTTCAATCCGGCCTGGGACTATGTGGTATTTCTGGACAGTCTGGTGCCGGGAGAAATCAACCGGGCAAAGCATGAGAGCATTGTCTGGGGAGGCAAGGGAATCAATGTGTCCGGCATTTTACGGGAGCTTGGGGCTGAAAGCACAGCCCTGGGATTCGTGGCAGGCTTTACCGGACAGGCGCTGGAGGCCGGAATCGAGGCCCGTGGAATCCACACGGATTTTATCCGGCTTCCTGAAGGAAATACTCGGATCAATGTGAAGGTAAAGCATGGAGAGGAAACAGAGATAAACGGTCAGGGGCCGGTCATCACGGAACAGGCAATCCGGGAGCTCTATGAAAAGCTGGATCGGCTGGAACAGGGAGATACGCTGGTGCTGGCCGGAAGCATTCCCGGCTGTCTGCCCGCGGATACCTATGAAAGAATTCTGGAACGGCTCATGGGCCGGGGAATCCGGATGGTGGTAGACGCCAGCGGCGATCTGCTTCTGAATGTAGTGAAATACCACCCGTTTCTCATTAAACCCAATCATCATGAGCTGGGAGAAATGTTCCATACGGAATGCAGTACGCCGGAGGAGATCGCCCACTATGCCGGAGAGCTTCAGAAGCTGGGCGCGGAAAACGTGCTGGTATCCATGGCCGGGGACGGCGCTTTTCTGCTGACGGCGGAAGGAACCACCTGTCAGATAGGAACGCCGAAGGGAACCGTGGTCAATTCGGTGGGCGCGGGAGACTCCATGGTAGCGGGCTTCCTGGCGGGCTTTGACAGAAGCGGAAGCTACGAGGAAGCGCTGAAGCTGGGTACGGCTGCCGGAAGCGCTACGGCATTTTCGGAAGGGCTGGCAGACGCGGCGGCAATCGAAGCCTTATATCAGACCTTGTAAACAGGAGCTGTTGTAAAGGAATGCGGACAAAAGCATGATTTTACAGCAGCTTTCTTTCGCGCGTCTTCATTTTATATGATTGCCTGCTTCCCGTTCCTATGGTAAAATAGGAGTAACGAGATTGTGAGGTGGGGAAATGAAGATGTCGAAGGGATGGAAGCAGTTCGAGAGAACGTTACTGGTTCTTCTTGTACTGCTTCTTTTTGCGTTGACAGGCCCGCTGCGGCTAAGAAGCGGCGGTGGAGAGCAAAGCAGAGTGACAGCCCTCAGAACCGGCTGGTATCAGCTTTCGGACGGGGGCAGGAAGGAGATACAGCTTCCGGTCAGGATGGAGGCTTCCGGGGAGGGCAGCATCGAACTGTGGAACGACAGCCTCCGGCCGGAGGACGCCGGGAAGGTATTGTCTGTAGGGGGCGTACAGTATGGACCGGAGGTCTGGCTGGGTGAGACACTGCTCTACCGATATAAGGACAACGCGTTTCCGAAAAACGATCAGATGAAGGGAAAGCTGTGGGCGGATATTACGCTTCCCCAGGAGACGGGAACCGAGCCTCTCCGGCTGATTTATACACAGACGGGCGCCGGAGAGCTTATCATAGAAGCGCCGGAGCTTGGAAGCAGGCAGGAGATCACCGGACGGCATCTTCAGAAGGTATCGGTTTCCCTGGTTATCGTGGTGTGTATGCAGTGCCTGGGAGTGATATCCCTGTGTATCTATCTCTATATGCGCAGGCAGGGAATCCGGGAAGAACGGTTTCTGGATGTATCGCTTTTTCTGCTGGTGTGCGGCTTCTGGTGCCTGACGGATTCCGGGATCTATCAGATGTATGGAAAAAATACAGCCCTGGGAAGCGTGCTTTCCTTCTATGCGTTTATGCTGATGTCGATTCCCATGTTGCATTTTGTCCGCAATACGTTGAAAAAAGAGTCCGGTGTGGTTGTGAATCTCTGGATTGCGGCCCTGTATCTGAACGCGCTGATTCAGGGATTATTGAATAAAATGTATGGGATTCCCTTTATCCGGATGCTGGTTGTGACCCATCTGCTGCTGTTCTCCGGCGTGCTGTGTATGATTTTTCTGCTGTGGAGAGAATACCGGATCGAGAAGAATCTGCAGTCCGGGCTCTGTCTGTACGCGTTCAGTGTGCTGGGACTCTCCGGGGTGACTGCGCTTGTGCTGTACTGGGCGTTCAGGATATACTGGTACGAGGCTGTTTTCCAGTTTGGAATTCTGATTTATATCGCGCTGATGTTCTGGGGGCTGATTTGCAAGGTGACGGAGGATATCCGGTTTCGCATGGAGCAGAGGATCTGTGAACGGATGTCCACCGAGGATCGCCTGACCGGCATGAAGAACCGGAAAGCCTTTGAGAAATATCTGCAGGACTGCGCCCGGGATGTGGAAGGCGTGAAGGATGCAGAGCTGATTTTTATTCAGATGGAGGATCTGCGGGAATTTAATGACACCTACGGCATGAGCGTAGGCGACGAGAGCGTTATCGGCACGGCGGGCTGTGTAAAGCGGGCCGGAGCCCTGGCGGGAGAAGGGGTAAGGTGCTTCCGCGTCAGCGGCAATGAATTTGCGGCCGTGATGACCGGGCAGGATGGCGGAGAGACATTTGAGAAGCTTCTGGTTCAGGAGGTCTGCCGCTATAACGGCATGGTCACAGGAAGGGGACGGCTGCATTTAAGCTGTGGAAGCAGTTCCTTAAGAAAGCAGGACGGTTCCCGCAGAACCGTCAGCGACTGGATGGCTTGCGTGAATCAGAACCTGCAGAAGAATCGAGACAGCATGAGGGGAGGCGGAAGAGATGACGTATAATATGGATTTCCTGTTCGTGGCAATGATCCTTCTGGTGCTGGTTCTGTGGCATTATTACAGCCAGAGACGGCCGGACAACCTGAACAACCGCGCGTTTCTTATTTTTGTGGTGCTGGGCAGTCTGGATGTGCTGGCAGAAATCCTGAGTACCTATTATATCATTTCCACAAAGGGGAACTTTGGAGTCGGAGCCGTTCTTACGACGACGGTATTCTATGTGTTTCAGGCGCTGCTTCCCTATGTATTTATCTGTTATATCTGTACGCTCAGGGAAAATCATACGGTTTCGCGGAAGTGTCTGGCTCTGTGCGGGATTCCGACGCTGATCCTTCTGGGGATTATTCTGACCAATCCCTTTACAGGCCTGTTATTTTCCTTTGACGCGTATAGAGGTTATGTAAAAGGCCGTTGGTATATGCTGATGTACGGAAGTGCCCTGTTTCATATCCTGGCGGCGTTTATGATGGTTCTGGCCTGGAAAAAGAAGCTGGATCGGCAGAAAATCAGGACGCTCAGGGAAATTGTGGTGCTGACCGCAGGCGGCGTGCTGATACAGAGCCGGTGCCAGTGGCTTCTGATGACAGGCTTTGGCCTGAGCCTGGCGATTCTGACCCTGTTCTTTACCATCAACAATCCTTACACCAATTCGGACAGTATGACGGGACTTTATGACAAGCCCTGCCTGATCCGGAAAATGGATGAAATGATCCGGAGCGGCCGGCAGTTCCATCTGATTATGGTGGACGTCTACCAGCTGTCCCACATCAATAAGGTGGCCGGAATCCGCGGCGGTGACAGGCTGCTTCAGGAGCTGGCAGAGCGGATGCAGCTGCTGGCAGGCGCCCGGGCGTTCCGGACGGCAGGCAAGCACTTTGTGCTGCTGGCAATCTCCCTGGAGGAGTATGAACGATTTCTGAAAACCCTGAAAGGGCTGTTTGAGAAGGATATGATACTTGGGGACGCGGAGCAGTGGATAAAGTGTCCGGCCATACTCAGCGGCATTGTAAATGCAGAGAAGCTGGAGGATGGCAATATGGTGCTTTCCTATGCGGAATATCTGGAATCCCTGTCCCTGAAAATGGGTTCCACCGAGGTGGTCCAGAACGACGCGCATACCAAGAAGAGCTTTCTGTACAACAAGCAGGTAGAAAATTTTCTGTATACAGCCATCGAGGAGGATCTGTTCCAGGTATACTACCAGCCGGTCTATTCCACCAGAAATAAGCAGTTTGTGACCCTGGAGGCCTTAAGCCGTCTGAAGCATCCGGAGCTTGGCTGGATTGCGCCGGATATCTTTATCCGGATTGCGGAGGACAACTGCCTGATTGACCGCATCAGTGATCTGCAGTTTTACCGGATCTGCCGGTTCCTGAAGGAGCATTCGGATTTGATGAAGCAGATTCGGAATGTGAAGATCAACCTGTCCCCACTGGATCTGATGCGTAAGGACTGCAGCGGCCATTTTATCCGGATCATGGATGAATTCGGACTGCCCCATGAATGGGTTCAGTTTGAAATCACCGAAACCGTGGCCACCGAGTACAATACGGGGCTGTGCCGGGTAGTAGAGGATTTTGTGAAGGATGGAATCGGCCTGTGCCTGGACGATTTCGGTTCCGGCTACGCGAACCTGAATACGGTTATGCAGCTTCCGTTCTCGGTGATCAAGCTGGACCGCTCCCTGCTGTTCCATATCTGTACGGATGAGCGGGCGGCTTCCTTCTATCAAAGTGTGGTATCTACCTTTCAGCACATGGGCTATCGGATTATCTCCGAGGGCGTGGAGACAGAGAGCGAGATGGAGCTTTTGAGCAGTTGGGGCGTGGACATGATCCAGGGCTATTACTTCTCCCGGCCTCTGCCGCCGGAGGAGCTGCTGAAGCTGTTGGGATAAGAGAAGATAAGAGATGAGAAAAGAATACGGGCAGCTTTCCCGATCCGACCGGATAAGGAAAGCTGCCCGTATTCTTTTAAAAATTGGAAATTATTTACTATACAAACAAGCCGTCATTGCATGCGACCATGTCCTTGTGAAGGAGATCCTCCACCTCCTGGAACAGCTCTCTCTGATGCATGCCTGCGCCCAGAATCAGCTTCTCCTTGGGAATCACGATGGCGTAGGCTTCCATGCCGTCCTTTGCCTCGGCGGTGGAAATGGCCTCTCCGGTAGCGGCGTCCAGAGTACAGATGAGATCCGGGAAGGTAGCGGCGCGCTGTCCGTCCTGCTCTGCCAGCATGTACTCATTCCAGAAGGTGAAGCTTACGCTGCCCTCCTCGCCGGTTACGTCCAGATGTCCGATATCATAGCCGCCGTCCATCTTCAGATCGTAGTTTGCGATTTTACCCTTAGCCAGAATCTTTGCGTCGTAGTTTTTCTCCAGGAAAGCTACGAACTCCGCGCCGTTCTTGCACTGGCTGAAGGCCTTTCCGATATCCAGAGCCTGGGAAATGGCGCCCACAGCCGCGTTCTTTGCCAGATACTCGGCGGTCACCGGGTTACGCAGCACGCCTACCATACCGCCGTCGGCCACCGCACTCTGGCGGATCACATGGGAGGTGGAGTTCAGGGCTCCCTTTGCCACGGTTTCCACGTAGCGGGCGCCCACGCCGCCACAGGCAGACTGGGTAGTCTGATAATCCGGCAGCAGGTTCAGTCCAATGCTTCCCATGGTTCCGGTGGGATGAGCGCGTCCGTTGCTGGGCGCGTCCACCAGGGGAATGCCGGTAAGAGCGGAGATAACCCAGCCGTTGGCGGTGGAAATGGCTCCGTTTTCGCAGGAGGTAAAGCCTGCGATTTTCTTGCCGTAATTCAGCTCAAAATTCTTCAGGGCAGTCATCCAGTGCTCGGCGGTCAGGTGAACGTCCTTCGCGGAGGGCGCGCCCAGGGTGGAGACATTAACTACCACATCGTCGGGCTTCAGTTCGCTGACGTCCAGCATGGTCAGCTTATCGGTGTGCTTGAAGGTCTCCTCCAGAGCCTCCCGTCCGGCGGTCAGTGTTCCGCCTCCGCCGCCTCCCAGAAGAAGACCGCCCATCAGGGCCTGTTCACACAATTCTTTTGTCAGATAAATCATAGTTGTTCCCTTTCTGTGGATGTCGTTTTATTTGCGGATAGATTCAAAAAATGCGAAAAGACCTTCCGCCAGTACCGGGTCGATGACCGGAAGTCCCACTTCCTGCTCCAGCAGCTTGGCGATGCCGATGGTGGTAAGACCGGTGCAGCCCAGGGCGATGACGTCCGCGCCCATATCCTTGATTTTCCGTGCGCAGGCTACGCAGTTCTTCCGGCCTTCGTCGGTCATTAGATCCAGCGTGCTGTTTACGCCCTCCGGCTTCTCCACGGCTACCAGACGGTCTTTGGGCAGTTTGCGGTAAGCTCTCGGCGCGTAGTCGGTAATACCCAGAAGGCCGATTTTCTCACCGTATTTGCCTGCCAGTGCAACGGTAGTTTCGCCGCCGCCGGTTACGGACATATGCGGAAGAGCCTCGCGGATCTCTGCCACGCCCGGATCATCGGCGCAGCTCACAATAATCATATCCTTATCCTGGAAGGTTTTTGCCAGCTCTACAATTTTCGGAACGGCAATCAGCTCCAGCTCATGGCTGTGGATGCCCTCCCACTGGTCCGGGATACAGCGGCTTTCTACCTGGATGCCCGGAAAATGGTCCATGATAATCTGGCCGTGCATATCTATGAAATGCGGATCGTCAGAGGTCAGCACACGGATCAGGCCGACCTGAAATAGTTTCTTTTCCATACGAATTACCTCATTGTCTTTCTCAGATCTGAAATTCGCCATCCTTGATTACCAGGGTATCGTCCAGATACAGGGTCGGCTTCAGAATGATGCCGTCCATATGGCAGTCTGCCTTGTTGACGCCGCCGAAGGAGGTATTGGTACCGAAGGCTACGTGTACGGTGCCGTATACCTTCTCATCCTCCAGAATGATGCCGTTCAGGATAGCTGCCTCATTGGTGCCGATACCCAGCTCCGCTACGGTGCGGTTCCGGTCGTTGGCCAGCAGGATATCCAGCATCTCGCTCTTTTCGCCGGAGATGGACTGGATCTTTCCGTCCTTGATCACGAACCTCAGGGGAGCGTCCAGCTTTCCGATGCCTACCATGGAGCCGTCCACGATCATTTCGCCGTTAACGCCGTCCTCCAGGGGAGCGATGTAAGCCTCGCCGGAGGGCAGGTTGCCGCACTGACCGGCTTCCCGGTATACGCCCGGGCTGGGCACGCCGTCACGACTATCCAGGTCCAGGGTCAGGGTGCAGCCGTCCTTCTGGATGACAGCCTTCTTTGCTTTCGTGAGGAGTTCAGTTACCTTGCCGGTGAGCTTCAGGACCTCGTCGTAGTCCGCAGTCATGGCGCCTGCGCCGAACATCTCCTCGGTGATGCCGGGCATGGTAGCCACGCGGGTGCCGGTCTTCTGAGCCTCGATCTTTGCGTTGGTGTGGGTCAGGGACTTGGCGGTGGGGCAGATAACTACATCCGCAGCCTTCATGGCCTCCGCTACGGTGCGGGGCGGCTCCTCGCCGGAGAGCTCGCGCTCCTTCATAACCATCAGCAGAGCCTCGCAGCCCAGCTCCTTGGCGCCCTCATAGAGCGCGGTTCCGATGGTGAGACGGCTGTCGTCGGTGATGATCAGGACGTCCTCGGTGGGCTTTACTGCCAGGCAGGATATCATGACATTTTTTGCGATTTCTTTCAGTTCCATTTCTATACTCCTTTGTTTCGATGCAAAATCATTACTTATTAAAAAATCAGATACTTAAAAGTCAGATACGATCCGCTAGATATCGGTGACCTCCGAGATCACCCGGGCCAGGAGGGTACGGGGCAGAACTACGGTCTTGCCGGTCTTTTCGGCGAACATTTCCTTCATCTTCTGGGTGAAGCCGATGCAGTCCAGAACCACCAGATCCACGTCGTCCATTTTGCTGATTTCCTCGGCTGCCTTTTCCAGCTCCGGCCACTCACCGTAGGGGGAAGCAGCCACGCTGGTACACTCTTTCACATAGCCGCTCCATTTCTGGTTATTCTGCTCTAACTGGAGCGGAGACGGCGTGACAGCGGCGATATGGGAGGTGCGGGTCAGAAGGGGCACTACCTTATGCAGAATGTCGCAGGGGAAGACCATGGGGACATGAGAGGTCAGACTTTCCGGAAAGCTTCCGGTACAGAATACCATGATAAGCTTCACGCCTGCAGCCTCCAGATCGTCGATGCCCTTCTGAAGATTGCCCAGGATGTATTTCTCGGCAAAGGTGACGGAAGAGCCGTCGGTGAGACGGGATACCAGCACATAGTCGTCGCCTTCAGGTTTGAACTTCTCGATC
Source organism: Laedolimicola sp. (assembly GCF_051972735.1). Classification (NCBI taxonomy): domain Bacteria; kingdom Bacillati; phylum Bacillota; class Clostridia; order Lachnospirales; family Lachnospiraceae; genus Laedolimicola; species Laedolimicola sp. The sequence goes on from NZ_JBOKYU010000008.1 coordinate 15,491, forward strand.
TCCTGCCGGGTCAGGCCGTCCAGGCCGCCGCGCTGCAGCAGCTCGATCTTGCCGCCGAAGATATCCATAATATCGCAGGTCACGTCCACACGGGGGGCCTGTCCGATGGTGATTGCTCCAATTTTCATAAGATCATCCTTTCTGAATAAAATGTGATAAATGGTTCTGTAACAGGAGAACCCAGGGAAATTCTCTATTACAGAAAAAAGGCAGCCGCAAAGTATGCGGCCGCCTCCTTGCGTGCAAAATAATTTATTCGTTTCCGAGAGTCTGAAGCTGATCCATTCTGCCGTACAGCTTCACCAGACGCTCATACTCCTTCTCGTCATAGAAGCTTGCCTCGCCGCGGCCGAAGGATTTGGCAACCTCCATCATGTAGCGTGCTGCCTCTTCCACGTCTGCGAAGTGGCTGGAGCCTGTAGCACAGCCCGGAACCATGGTCTCGGTGGTGATAGCCACGCCTACGACCGGCGCCTTGGTAGCGGTGCAGGGCTGCAGGATGCTGTTCAGGTGATATACGTCATTGCCGTAAGGTGTGATATCCTGCATGCTGAGCGGGAATACGTAGGGCAGCTGGCCGGTGGTACGCTGCATGATCTCCAGCAGATCCTCGGATACGCGAAGGATCCAGCCCTCTTTTACGGTGTTGGAGATGGCGAAGCCTCTGGTATTGATGACACGGTTGCCCTTGGTGGTGTCTACAGTCAGGATAGCGTCCAGCTCGGGGCTGACCTCTTCCTTATTGACCTGGGACATTTCCACCGGGGAGCCCATGAAGGGAACCGGCTTGTGGGGAGCAGTCGGAGCGTGGGGGCAGATCTGTGTGGAGACAAATACGTCGCCTTCCAGGTAATCGCCCTTGGTCTGCATATCCAGAAGCTTGGCTGCTACAGCCAGAGCGCAGAGTGCGCCGTCGCCATCGGATACGAATCCGATCATCTCCGGACGCGCGCCGATGCCACCCAAACGTCCCAGAAGACCGATGGTGGGAGCAGAGCCGCCCTTGGACTTACCGTTGGTACCCGGGATGCGGACCTTTACCATATCAGTGCTGCCCTTCGGTCCTTCCAGCGGATAGACTTCCACGTTGGCCTCAGGATTTACGGACTGCAGATATTTTTTAACAGCTGCGCCGTCTACCGTACTGCTGTCAAGTACGTCAAATACTTCCATAACCTGTTTAATAAGCATGGTGTTTCCTCCTAAAGTGATTTATATTCAGATAGATCATACCTCATTTCTTATGGAAAAGCAACTGTTTTGGAAAGAAAGACAAGTTTCACGAAAATTTACAAAAAATTAAGAAAGTTTAAGAAACATTAACACTTTAGCTTGACACAGCTGGAAAGTGGGAGTATGATATATAAATATCACGAGCTATGAACGGGCATAGGAACGGGATGCCTGCGTCATAGCTTTTTTTAGAAAGGAAGCTGATAATATGACAAATGAAAATCCTGAACTGAAAAAACAGCAGTCAATTTCAGCAGCCGAGCATCCGAAGGCGTGGGATCCCCAGGTAATGATTCTGGGAATTCCCCTTGCAGTCGTAGGATGTATCATCGGCCTGGAGCTGATTGTCCGTACAGGAGTAACCCCGAACACCTCCATCATCGGAGCACTGTTTGCCATTCTTCTTTCCAGAATTCCGGTGGCATTTTTAAGAAAATACCGCAGTATCCACAGACAGAATCTGCTGCAGACATCCATTTCCGCAGCTACATTCTCCGCTGCGAACTGTATGATTCTTCCGATTGGTATTCCGGTTATCATGGGATATCCGGAGCTGATGTTCCCCATGCTGATCGGCGTGATGCTGGCTACCTGCGTAGACGCGACCATCCTTTACAACTGCTTCGGATCTGAGATGTTCCCGGCAGAGGGTGCATGGCCGCCCGGAGTCGCTGCCGCAGATTCCATCCTGGCAGTTATTGAGAAAGGTAAGAAGGCAGTCCTTCTTCTGGTCGGTATCGGCCTTGGCTGGGTAGGTAAGATCGCAGGCCTTCCCATGGACCTTCTGGGAGTATCCTGGTTCGGTGATTTCGGAGCCATGGCCGCTCTGGCAGCAGGTTCCCTGGTGATCGGCGTCCTGAAGGTAAACGGCTTCTCCTTCTCTATCTTCGGACACGCGTTTAATTTCGTAACCAATGCATTTGGCGAGGGCTTTGTATATACAGATCACCTTTCGCTGCAGTATATGGCGCACGGCGTTATGATCGGCGCCGGTATCATTTCCCTGGTACAGTGCGGTATCGCCCTGTTCAAGAAGAGCAAGGGTACCAAGGCAGTGGATACCACCAATGTGGTAAGCAACGAGCATATGAAGAAGACCCTGGGCGTGGGCTTCGGCGCATACCTGGTCATCGCTCTGTTCCTGGCAGTCGTAGGCGGCATCATCACCAAGATGAGCGTACCGCAGTTCATCCTCTGGCTGATCTTCGCGGCATTCGCTGCTGAGGCATCCGAGCTGATCGTAGGTATTTCCGCTATGTATTCCGGATGGTTCCCGGGCTTCGCTACTGCCCTGATTTTCCTGATTGTCGGCATGCTTCTTGGCTTCCCGAAGCTGGCGCTTGGCCTGCTGGTAGGCTTTACCGCAGCCACCGGCCCCTGCTTCTCTGATATGGCGTACGACTTAAAGTGCGGCTACATCTTAAGAGGAAGAGGAGCAAATCCGGAGCTTGAGAAAGAGGGACGTAAGCAGCAGTTCCTTGCAGAGCTCATGGGCTTTGCCGTAGCGTTTGTAATGGTTGCCTTCTTCGCAAATAAGTACTTCGGACAGGGACTGTTTGTAGCAGTATCCAATACCTTCGTAGCTACCATTGACGCGGGAGCAAGCGGAGAAATCGCAAAATGGCTTCTTATCTGGGCTATCCCGGGCGCTATCATCCAGCTCCTTGGCGGAAAGCGTCAGCTGGGTATCCTGTTCGCTACCGGACTTCTGGTAGGTAATATCATCAACGGCCTGACCATCGCAGCCGGTCTGATTATCCGTCTGGTTGCTGTCCGTGCCAACAAAGAGAACGAGCAGACCCTCAACATCCTGGGTGCAGGCGCACTGGCAGGAGCTGCTATCTACAGCTTCTTCACCGCTACTCTGGGACTGGTAGGAAAGAAAGACTGATAGGCGTTACATAAGGAAAAAGCCTGAGTTATAGAAAATGGGGAATCCAGTCCGCAGGTCGGATGGGATTCCCTTTTCTGTTACGAAGTATCCGTAAGGAGCTGCCGGTGGCAGGTCCTGTAGGTAAATGGAGGGTTATTTGCGAGGAATTTAAAATATGGATTACTTTATTATCATAGCGCCTAAGCTTGTCAGCTTTTTCCTGCTGATCGCGTTGGGCTTTACCATTTCAAAACTGAGAATTTTCCCCAAAAGCTGTCTGCCGTCCCTGTCTGCCTTTCTGATTAAAGTGGTGCTGCCCTGCCTGACCGTGTCGCTTCTCTGTCAGCGGGGAACCACCTGGGCGGATCTGGCGGGCTTCCACGGTATCGTGCTCTGCCAGATGGCCGGATATGCGCTGCTGGCCGCTGTGGGACTTCTGTGCGTAAGACTGGCCGGAATACGCCCCACCACTTCAAATGTGCATGTGGGCTGTATGATCGGCGGCAATTACGGCTTCGTGGTCATCCCGATTCTGATGGCCCTGTACACGCCGGAAAACGGACAGCAATATATCCCTATCTGTTCCGCCATTGACACCATGATGGTCTGGACCCTGGGGTTATACTTTTTCACAAGAGGGATCGAAAAGGACAGTGAACCATGGTATCAGATTTTGATAAAAAGGCTGTTTAACCCGATTCTGGTGTCCATCGTGCTGATTCTGACCCTGAATTCCCTGTCGGTGACCCTGCCCGGCCCGGTACTGGAGGTCTGCACGAACGTGGGCAATATCAGCTATAGCCTGGGACTTATCTATGTGGGCTGTACCATCTGCTTCCTGAAAAAAGGAAGCCTGCACTGCCTGAAAACCCTGTGGATGCTGGTGTTGACCAAGCTTTTCGCAGTGCCGCTTCTGATTTACATTCTGACCGGGCCGATTCTGCCCGAGACCGAGCGGGTGGTGCTGATGCTGATTGCGGGAGCGCCGTCCATGACCACCAGCTGTATGATAGCGGGTCAGTATGGGCTGGATGAGGACTATGCTTCCACGGCGGTCTTTGTGACGACGATTTGCTGTATGGTGACGATTCCGCTGCTGTTTCTGACCTCAGCGTTGTTTCGGTAAAAGCATACGCACATACTTATAGGAAGAAAGCGCCTTATCCGGGCAGTGCATGTGAAGATGGAAGCGCTTATAGATAGGAGGAAAATCATATGGAACTGACAGAAGTAATCGAAAAACGAAGAAGTATCCGGAAATTCTCGGACAAACCGGTTTCCAGGGAAATTTTGGAAGAACTCATAAAAGCTGCGGCTTTGGCCCCCACAGCCAGCAATCTGCAGGCCTGGCGCTTCTTTGTGGCAGATGATCCGGAGCTGGTGCGGGACATCGACTCCTTCAGTCCCGGACTTTCCGGAAAGCCGCCGGTCATTATCGCCATCGCAAGCGATCTGGCGGAAGCGGAGCGCCGGGGAAGCAAGAACAGTCTTGTCTACGGCCTGATGATGGACGCGGCCATGGCGGCGGAGAATCTGATGCTGAAGGCCACGGATCTGGGGCTGGGCACCTGCGCCATCAAAAGCTATAATGACAAGGCGGTGCATAAGCTTCTGAAGCTGCCGGATACGATGCGGTTGGAAATCCTGATTTCCGTAGGCTGGCCGGCGGCAGAACCACGGGAGCCGAAGCGAAAGGCCATGGAAGACGTATTGTTCTGGAATACATGGGAAGAGCCGGAGGTTTCAGAAGAGGCGGCAGAGAAGCCGGAGGCCGGGAAAGAAGCAGTTCGGACGGACAACGGAAAATCAGCTGCAAGGGCAGCGGCGGCTTTTGCTTCGGAGAATACCCAGGCACAGCAGTTTAATAAGAAAGAACTGCAGGACCTGCTGATCTATATGATTACCAGCGCGGCAGGCCTGCCCGGCGAACCTCATATGTACGGCCCCTTACGTCTGATTGAATCCTCGAGAAGACTGGCAGGAATGCTGGGGGACGCCTATGGCGGAGCAGTCTTTGAGGAACTGGCGGCGCTGATTGACGCGGGCAAGGGCAAAAATATGACGGATCCGGACGGCTTTTGCGAGATGCTTCAGGACGCAGCGGCGAAGGCTACGGAGCTTCTTTGAATGGAATGCGAAAAAGTGCTTGCATTTTTCAAAAATTTGAGGTAGTATTTTGGAAGACACACAAATGTCCGCAGAATAAAGACAGTAACTGTTCGGGTATTGAATAGCTACAAAAAAGACATTTAAAACAGAGGAGAGTATGAAAAATGAGTGAGAAGCTTAAAGTCGGTATCCTTGGCGGTACCGGAATGGTAGGACAGAGATTTATTTCCCTGCTGGAAAATCATCCGTGGTTTGAGGTTGTAACCATTGCGGCCAGCCCGCGAAGCGCAGGCAAGAGATACGAGGATGCGGTGGGAGATCGCTGGAAAATGGATACGCCGATGCCGGAGGCAGTGAAGGACATCGTTGTTATGAATGTCAATGAGGTCGAGAAGGTAGCTGCCGGTGTAGATTTCGTATTCAGCGCCGTAGATATGACCAAGGACGAGATTCGTGCCATCGAGGAAGCTTACGCAAAGACCGAGACCCCGGTAGTCTCCAACAACAGCGCGCACCGCTGGACGCCGGACGTTCCGATGATTATCCCGGAGATCAACTCCGATCACACACAGATTATCGAGAAGCAGAAGGAGCGCCTCGGTACCAAGAGAGGCTTTATCGCTGTAAAGCCGAACTGCTCCATTCAGTCCTATACCCCGGCTCTGAAGGCATGGGAAGAGTTTGAGCCCTATGAGGTAGTCGCTACCACATACCAGGCGATTTCCGGAGCGGGCAAGACCTTTAAGGACTGGCCGGAGATGGTAGGCAATATCATTCCCTACATCGGCGGCGAAGAGGAGAAGAGTGAGAAAGAGCCCCTTCGTGTGCTTGGTACCTGCGAGGATGGTGAGATTAAGCTGGCGAAGGAGCCGGTGATCACCTGCCAGTGCATCCGTGTTCCGGTTTTGAACGGCCATACCGCAGCAGTATTTGTGAAGTTCCGCAAGAAGCCGACGAAGGAGCAGCTTATCGAGAAGCTGGAGAACTTCCGGGGCGCACCGCAGGATCTTGAGCTTCCCAGCGCGCCGAAGCAGTTTATCCAGTATATGACAGAGGATAACCGTCCCCAGGTTACTTTGGATGTGGATTATGAGAAGGGCATGGGCGTATCCATCGGAAGACTCCGCGAGGATACCGTATACGACTGGAAGTTCGTAGGCCTGTCCCACAACACTGTCCGCGGCGCGGCAGGCGGAGCCGTACTCTGCGCAGAGCTTCTGAAGGCAAAGGGCTTTATCGCAGCAAAATAAGTAGTGTGAAAATGAATAAAAAAGGTGTAAAAATGGTCATTTCTGCCGCAGGAATGGCCATTTGCCTGTTATGCGGCGGATGTGCGGGGCAGGACACGCCCGATACAGAGCAGAATATAGGAAATGTGATCACTTCGGAGCAGGAAGGCATGGATGATGAGAGCGCTGCAGCGGATAGCGATAGTCCTGCGGTGGATTACGGTATCTGCCCGTCGGGCACGATTGTAGATAAGACGCTGACTGAGGCGGATATGGACGGATTGTTCACAGCCGAGGCTGTCCCCGACGAGATTTTTGACCGTATCAACGGCGTTTCCTATGTAGAAAATGAGAATATCGGTCGTGATGACCTGCGCTATCTGCGGCTCTTATACTGCGGCTTTGACGGCGAAACCCATGTGGGGGAAATGATCACAAACGCGGCGATAGCGGATGAGGTGCTGGAAATTTTCCGGGAGCTCTACGAAAATGATTACCCCATTGAAAAAATGCTGCTTATTGACGAGTATGGCGGCGACGATGATCTGGCTGTGGCCGACAACAATACATCCTGCTTTAACTATCGGGTGGTGGCAAGCAGCACGAAACTGTCCCGGCACGCCCTCGGCCTGGCGATTGATATCAACCCTTTCTATAATCCTTATGTGACTTATCCGGACGGTGTAAAACACAGTTCTCCGCCCGGAAGTGAGCCTTATGCGGATCGAAGCGTGGATTTTCCCTATAAGATAGGCGGAAAGGATGACCTGTGCCTGCAGCTTTTTGACGCCCACGGCTATACCTGGGGAGGGCGCTGGAAGAGTGTGCAGGATTATCAGCATTTTCAGAAATAAGAGCTTCTCAGGCTTATCCGAAGTCGGATCCAAACAACGGAAAACCATTGACGGGAGGATGAAAATTGTGCTATGCTTCGAATAGCGGATATCCGCTATTCCGGAACAGCTCTTTCCGATTTCCCCTGTTTACAGATGATAACATACGAATGAGAACTTTTCTACTTGACAGAAGAAAAAAAATATAATAAGATAGTACCTGAAAAACGAACAAATATTCGAAAACAAATGTTTGGAATATCGAAATAAAACAGGTACGGAATAAAGGAGAAGCTATGGTAAAGGAAGAAAAGCAGAAGGCATTGGACGCGGCGCTTGCGCAGATTGAGAAGCAGTTTGGTAAAGGATCTGTCATGAAGCTGGGAGACAAGGGAGCGAACATGCAGATTGAGACGATCCCCACAGGATGCTTAAGTCTCGACCTGGCGCTGGGACTGGGCGGTATCCCGAAGGGACGTATCATCGAGGTCTATGGCCCTGAGTCCAGTGGTAAGACCACGGTGGCCCTGCACATGGTGGCAGAGGTACAGAAGCGCGGCGGTATCGCTGGCTTCATCGACGCGGAGCATGCCCTTGACCCGGTATATGCGAAGAATATCGGCGTAGACATTGACAATCTTTACATTTCCCAGCCGGATAACGGCGAGCAGGCTCTGGAGATCGCGGAGACCATGGTTCGTTCCGGCGCGGTGGATATCATCATCGTGGACTCCGTAGCAGCCCTGGTTCCGAAGGCCGAGATTGAAGGCGACATGGGCGATTCCCATGTGGGTCTGCAGGCACGGCTGATGTCCCAGGCTTTAAGAAAGCTGACCGCTGTGATCAGCAAGTCCAACTGTACGGTGATCTTTATCAATCAGCTGCGTGAGAAGGTGGGCGTCATGTTCGGTAATCCGGAAGTGACCACCGGTGGCCGTGCGTTGAAGTTCTATTCTTCCATCCGTCTGGATGTGCGCCGTATTGAGACCCTGAAGCAGGGTGGCGAGATGGTGGGTAACCGTACCCGTATCCGTGTGGTGAAGAATAAGATTGCTCCGCCTTTCAAGGAGGCAGAGTTTGATATCATGTTTGGCGAGGGAATCTCCCGTGAGGGCGACATTCTGGATCTGGCGGCCAACACCGGCGTGGTGAATAAAAGCGGCGCATGGTACGCGTATGAAGGCGATAAGATTGGCCAGGGCCGTGAGAATGCCAAGCAGTTTCTGAAGCAGAACCCGGAGATCTGCCACGAGATAGAGGAGAGAGTCCGGGAGGGCTTCGGCCTGGACAGCGCCGGGAACGATGAGGAGAAGGCAGAAAAGGCACAGAAGGAAAAGACAGAGGCGGCAGGAAAGAAGAATGCGGCAGAGACAGCAGAGAAATAATTACAGAAATTACACAGAAGAGAACCCCGAGGAAGAGTATGAAAAAAAGCCGGAGAAGTCCGGCGATCTGAACCGGGCCAAACGCAGAGCGCTCCATATCCTGGAGCGCTCTGATCGTACCGAGCAGGAATTACGTGATAAGCTTTTGAAGAATTATCTGCCCGAGGTAGTGGATGCGGCAGTGGAGTATGTAAAAAGCTATCACTATATCGACGATCATCGATATGCGGTCAACTATCTGAACAGCAGAGGAAAAGTAAAGAGCAGCCGTCAGGTGGAGCAGGAGCTGTTATATAAAAAAGGAATCTCCAAGTCCGTGCTGGAAGGGGCGCTGGAAGAGGCAGAGCCTCAGGATGAGCGTGCCCAGATCCGCCGCTGGATGGAAAAGAAGCATATGGATCCGGCTGTGGCGGATCAAAATGAAAAACGGCGTTTTTATCAGTTCCTTTTGCGTCGGGGATTCCGAAGCTCAGATATATTGGCGGAGCTTCGGCAGGCTGAAGACGATACCTGACAGGTGATTCACCAAAATTCACTAAAATTCACTAAAATTCACCCAAATCTTTCACCCAAATATTGTCTTGAATAGTTGAAATATGTACAGGGATGCGATATAATGTTGAATCATAATGGATGATCGCGCAAACACGCACAAATCAACACAATCCAACTAAGAATATTCTTGAAAAACGGTGAAAAAGATGAGATTTATACGGAAGAGGAAAAACTGGCTTCTTCTTGCGCTTGCTGTATTTCTGGTCATAAAGCTGCCTCAGCCATATTTGAAGATTTTGGCTGAAAATGAAGGAATCAGTCAGGAAGAAGAAACCAGTCAGAGCGAAGAGAACAGGCAGAATGAGGATGGCGATCCGATCGGCGGAGAAGGAACAGAGGATGGAGAGACGCCGGATTCGGATGCGGCTGTCCCGGGCGGGGATAAGTCCGGTGAGAATGCCTCAGATGCGACTGCATCGGATAAAGCGGAAGCAGATGCAACGGCTGGTGACGCGACAGCTACAGAGGAGGAAAATTCCGATGTGGCTGAGCTGGCAGGGGATAGTTCCGGGGAACAAAATGAAATTGCCGTCGTATCACAGGCGGAAGAGACGACTGCAGAACCACTGGATGTGACACCCTATATTAAGAATGTGCAGGCCTGGTACCGAACGGAAAAATCAGGCGATAACTGGGTGGAAGTAGGCGCTGATACGACAGGTATCCCTGCGGACGCTGAATTAAAATTCACCATTTCTTATAAAAATGCGAACGCAGGAGATGTGGAGGCTCACAGCAGGACACTGCAGTACAGGCTGCCGGATTTGCTCATTGAGCCACATGTGGAATTAAGCGTTATACAGGACGCGAATGGAAAAGAAATCGGAACGATTACGGCTGATACCTCAGCTAAGACGATTCAGATGAGCTTTACGGATGAATTCCTGAAGCGGGAGGAAGCAGAAGTCAAGACGATTGATGGTTCATTTTCATTTTACGCAGACGCTGACCGGGATAAGGTGAGAAAGAATCCGAATCAGAATCTGACCATAGGAAATGTGAACATAAGTCTCCCATTTGAAACAGAAAGCGACGCGAGACTGGGTACTCTGAATCTGACGAAAACCGCAGGTAAGTTTATAACGGACGAAGCCGGCGTATCTTATCTGGAATATACGCTTACCGTGTCTACGGGAGACACGGCCATGCCGGAGATAAAGGTTACGGATCATTTCACGGCAAATGCGGAATATATAGAGAAGTATGTAGGTGTGACTGGTACAGAGAGAGGGGCGGGTACGAACCAGGATTCTTCTGTGGCGCCTTACGAGGTCGGAAGTCAGGCTGGAAAGGGTAAGCTATATCTGGGGAACACCATCACAGAAGCGGCCCCGATTCCGGAACAGGCCGGAGCTTCGGTTACGTCTCCGGGCGTTCTGGTGTGGAATGTGGGAGACATGAACGCACAGGAAAGCCGCAGTCTTGTTTACCGCGTACAATTAAAGCCGGAATATACAGGAGCCCAGAGCAGGGGCGCCATCACGAATGCGGCAGCCTCTTTTGCAAGGAGCTATCCGCATCAGACGGTATCGACAAACTTTGAACCGCACACCAATGTGGGAATTCAGAAGACCGGCGGCGAATATACGCCGAATAAGTCCGGAGGCGGCGGAACCATTACTTATCAGGTGACAGTCAGTGCAGACGAGACCAATACCTATCCGTTAAAGAATGTAAAAATCAATGACGCCTTAAAGGATATTACGGATATCAGATACCTGCCCTATCTGCATTATGCAGTTGGAAGCTTTCAGCTGTATCAGGGAAGTAAGGAGGATGAATCCAAAAGGCAGAATATCGGACAGAATCCACATGCGGATCAGAGCAATCCGATTATCTATGACAGCGATACGGAAAAAAGGTTTGACTTCTATATTGATACCCTGAATCCGGGAGACACCATGACTCTGACTTATCAGGTAGAGGTGCGTGGGGATATCTTTGCTTTGGGGAACGAAACAATTCGCATTAAAAACAGGGCGGCAGCCTATTCCGATGATACTGTAACGGGCGGAAATCAATCCTTTTCTTTCGCAAACGTGGAAAAGACGCTGGATAAAAAGGTTTGGGACAGAAAGCTCCAAAGTGAGAAGACAGCGGAAGAAAAAAATGTGTCGCTCTCTGAAGGGGCTGCAGTTTACCATTATCAGAACGCATCCGGTTCATGGGTAAAAGCGACAGACGCGGCTGCTTCCTTTAAAGTACCGGCGGGAAGCTTTCCCTATCAGGTAGTGGTCAATGAAGCGGCAGACTGGGATGTGGCCTCTGCGGTTCTCACAGATACCCTGAAAAATGAGTATCTGGCTTATACGGGATATCTGCGGGTGGACTATTACGAAGGTGGTTTGAGTGAACAGCCGGTAAACGACGCGCAGGCAGTGGAGCTTTTGAAGAAAACGACCGTGACGAAGACGGTATGGGCGGATATTGACAAGATGTCTACCTTCAGTTTTAGTCCGAAGGAGCTGGGCCTGGCAGATGGGGACGTATGTAAGGGCGCTTTCCTCTTAACTTATTACGCGAAACCGAACCAGGTATCGAACGTCAGTCAGGTGACAACCGGTAATGCCTTTACGGTAAAAGGCGAAGTGGTGGGACCTGGCGGAATTCATGTGACTCTGGCCGGTGTGCAGGTAAGCACATCCACCGTGTTACAGGGAGAGAAAAACCTGAATCTCGTAAAGTCGGGCTGGTATTTCGACCATAACAAAGAAAGCAGCGGCGACTGGGAGCACGGGCGCTTATATTGGGTGATTGACATTACCGGAACGGAGATTAGCGCAGGGACACAGATAAAGGACGTGCCTTCCACCGACGTCGGCTCCCTGCATCAGGTGCGTGGTACATCCATGACAGGCCTGTATATCGGAACAATTCCGGATGGAAAAAGTTTTACGGATTACTATGGTTCGGTCAGAGAGCTGGAAGCAGATAAGGGAATGAGGAAGCTTTCGGGAAATGATAAAAATGGTGAAACCCCTCCGGCGGATGCGGACTATGCATGGAGCGCGCCGGCAGATGGAACATCAGCCACCATAGAAATAAAGAAAACATTGACATTACAAGAGGGTGAGCATCTCTACATGGTTCTGCAGACCAGACCGACCTATAATCTGAACGAGTCAAGAGCCTGGAAAAATTATTATAATGAGCTGTGGTTCAGGGAGAGCAGCACTTCGGAATTTATGAAAGTAAATAGAACAGTACTGCGTGGAACTTCAGCCGGAACCAATTTTAAAGAAATGGCCGGCGTCTATGAATATAGCGGTGGATCAGACTGGAAGGTCATTTCAAATGAAAAAGGAAATATCAGCCAGCTGCTTCAAGATGAAATTACAGAGCCGGGCACCTATGTGGAGTGGCGAATCAAGATCAACTACGCCGGGGATCTGGAAGGTACCGTGCATGTGGAGGATCAGATTCCGGAGGGACTGACACCGGTATACGCCAGATATTTCTGGATTGCGAAAGGACTCTTTGATAACCCGCCTGTGGTTCCGGAAATCGACGAATACAAGGATGATCAAAACTGGGAAAAGCTGGAGACAACCGCGCTGATAGATGGCAATGACAGAGGAGATGTAAAGAGGACCTGTATTTCCTACTTTAACAGTGAGACAGGACAGCTTCGGTTCCGGGTGGAAAACCTTCGGAAGGGCGGCGAATCGGCGGATCAACGTTCTCTGGAAATCCAGGTGCTTACAAGGGTCAGCGATCCGGAGATACTGCTGAATGGAAAAGAAAAGGAGTTTGTCAACGCAATTACAGTAAAGAATAATTCGGATAAGGTGATCAGTAATTCTTCCGCCACGGTAACAGTTACGAAAAAGACCATCAGTAAAAAAATGGGAAGCGTGAATAACAGCAAGCTGCCCTTTACATTGCAGGTAAACAGTCTGGGAGAGGATCTGGTAAAAGGAGAAGATACCCTGACCCTGGTGGACAAAATGAAGGATCCGCTGCAGTTTGATACAGAGTCACTGAAGGTAACGGATAAGGACGGAAACCAGGTATCCAATATTTTATCGCGCATTGAAGATACAGAGGACGGACAGAAGCTGATATTGACCATACCCGACGGACAGGCGCTTACCATTACCTATGACGCGATCCTGAACAGCCCGCCGGATCAGGATATTTCCGTAAACAATGCGGCGTACTGGTGGGGGCAGAGCAGCGATATTGCGCAAATCAAAGATGCCACAGTAAGGTACACGGTGAGCTCAACGGCGGAAACCACTACCTATCCGGTGCTTCAGGTGAAAAAAGTAGATAAGGACAATACAGCTGCCGCACTGAATGGAGCAAAATTCCGGCTGGAGCAGGTGGCCTGGAATACAGAGGAAAAGTGCTGGAAAAAGGTGGAAAATGGAACGGACATAGTAGGAACCACCGGCAGCACAGGCAATCTGGCTGGAATATTCTCTTTTGGAAACACAGACGGAACAAGATTACAGTATAATACCGTATATCGCCTGACGGAAGAAACAGCGCCGGAAGGGTATGTGCTGGATAAAACACTGCAGTATTATGTGATTGCCAAAAAAGTGGAGGGCAATTATCCGCCGGAGCTGGAAAAGTGGCGGGAATGGGGGGCGAAGCTCTCCTATTCCGGAACCACATACTACGTGACAGCCTACAATGAAAAAGGCAGACTGGGACTGGAAAAAACCTTTCAGAATGTGAATGGGGAAACGGTCACCGGCTCCGGGCTGCCGGATGGCAGTTACCGGTTCGGACTGTATCCCTATCAGGAATCGGGAAGCTATGATAGTACAGCAGCCTTGCAGCTTCTGGAGGTTATCTGTCAGAATGGAAATGTGACCTATAAGCTGAATGGCAGCTCCACAGAAAAACCGGAGTTTACGCAGGTGCCGGTGGGAGCGCAGTACCGTGTGCTGGAGCTGGATAGTAATGGCAAGCCCATAACATCCACAGGTACCGTGGTCACGATGACCAATGGCCTGAAATATCGGGTGGAATATAAGAGCGGAGCCGATGCCGTCACTATTTCGGAGGATGGAACCGCGAAGCCGGTGAAGATCACGAACCGGCAGTACGCTGACATGGAGCCCGGAACGGGAATCTTCACGGAATCCAATCTGATTTACGGAAGCCTTCTGGGCGGAATCGTGATAGTTGGAATCCTGTTTTGGATAAGCAGACGGAGACGCAGATAGATGAAGCAGGGACTTGGAAAAGGATATCTGAGATTATTTGTGCGGGCAGCGGTATTTCTTCTGGTTTTATATCTGGTATTTACCAGAGTCCTTTTTCTGGGGCGGGTGACCGGAATGGAGATGTACCCATCCCTGAAGGACGGGGATCTGGCCCTGGGCTATCGATTGGAGCGGGAATACCGGACAGGCGACGTCATAGTCTATGAGGCCGGCGGGGCGCTACATTTCGGGAGAGTAGCGGTAAAAGAGAAAGAAAATACAGGCGAGGAGACGCTGTCTGTACAGCAGGATTACCAGACAGACCCGGAAGACAGCCCGGATGGTGACGAAGTACCTCGAAAACAGGTAAAGGGCAGGATTATGACGATTCTCAGAAGAAGAGGCCTGTGAGAGAAAAAAGCGGCAAATGAGAAACCAGTTAAAAGGAATAAAAAACTTATGAAAAAGAAAGCATGGAAAACAGTATATGGCGTGGTGCTGGCGGGAGTGCTGGTGCTGGGAAATGCAAAGACAGCAAGAGCAGAAGAAGGCGGAGCAACCACGGGCTATTCGTTCAATAAGGTATATCAGCTGGACGGCGACAGCGCGGAAGGGGCCAAAAGCCCGGCAGAGACATTCAGATTTGAAAGTGCGGAAACAACGCCCCAGGAGAATCAGGCGACGCTGTATGCAGTGTCCTGTACAAACTATAATAGCGCCGCCAAGCTGGATCAGATCACAAAGCTGGGAGAGCTTCCGGCGGGACAGGCAGACAGTATTCCAGATGCAGCAAAAGCAGTAACCATTGGTTCTGTCACGTATGCGGAAGGGAACCTGTCAAAGACAACGGACGCGGCGTCAGCACCCGTTACGCAGCCGGTGGCAGTCGCGGTCACGGCGGACAGCTATCAGAGCATGGGCTACTATTACTATGAGTTCCGGGAGAAAGCGGGAAATACAGCCGGCGTAACCTATGCCGCAGATACCTATGCGGTCCGCGTGGCAGTGGTCAATGACGACGCGTCAGCCGGAGCCCTGAAAATCGACAGTGTAAGGCTGTATAAGGTCAATGCAGATGGTTCCTTAGGCGACAAAGCAGAGAACGTAACCAATGAATACGCCGCAGGCAGCTTGAGCATCTCGAAGACAGTCACCGGTAATATGGGAGACAGGAACAGAGAGTTTGATGTAACAGTCTCTTTCACTGCGCCTGCCGGAACAGAGATTCACGCGCCCATCGCCATCAGCACCAGCGCCGGGATAACAGGCAATCCGACAGAAGCTGTTATCGATGCTGCGAAAACTGGCGCAACCGCTTCCGTTAAGGTGAAGGACGGAACAACGGTAGTATTTTCCAATATTCCGAAGGGCGTCACCTACCAGGTGACGGAGACGCAGGCAGACGGCTATCACACACCGAAATACAATGGTACAGAGTCTGCCGGCGGCAAAGGCGGAACCATAACGGATACGGCAGCCGGAACCGGTACAGTGGGAATGGCCCAATCTGTGGAGATTGAAAACAAAAGAGAGACAACCATCGACACCGGCATCTTCCTTTCCAATCTGCCCTACGTCCTTGTACTTGCGGGCATAGCGGCTGCAGCTCTTTTGTTCTTTGCAGGTAAGAAACGCCGTGACAGAGAAAAATAAACAGGGCATGGGAAGCATTCTGCTGAAGCTGCTTAACAGACTGCTGGATGGGGCTGTTTTGCTGACGCTGCTTGTAACAGCGCTTTACTGCGTCTACTGCATCTGGGATAATAACACCATCTATGACGCGCCGCTTAAGCTTCAGCAGGAGCTGAGAAAACAGAGGCCAAAGGAAGAAAGCCCATCCTTTGAAGAGCTTCAGAGACTCAATCCGGATGTGGCGGCCTGGCTGACCCTGGAGGGTACCGGAATCGATGACCCAATTGTGCAGGGCGAGGATAACCTGGAATATCTGAACAAAAATGTGTACGGGGAATATGCCCTGGCAGGAAGCATTTTTCTGGATTCCAGGTGCGACAGGACATTTCAGGGCGCATACCAGCTGGTGTATGGACATCATATGGAAAAGCACAGGATGTTTGGGGATCTGGACCGGTATCTGGAAGAGGACTTTGTGGAAGAGCATACCACAGGAACACTGATGGTTCCGGGAAAAACGTATCCGCTCACGTTTCTGGCAGTTATGAAGGTGGACGCAGCGGACTCCTGCATTTTTGAACCGCAGGATTGCGGACCGGATTCGGATGTGTTTCAGCAGACAGTTTTAACGAAGGGGCAGTATGTCAGAAAGGAGCTTTTGGAGAAGCTTTCGGAAGAACCGGATAGCTGGGCTGTCCTGGCTCTCAGCACCTGTTCGTCGGAAAAGGAAGAAGAACGTATTGTTGTATTGATGGTATATGAGCGCAAATGAGAAGAATATTTTACAGAGTAAGAAGAGTAAAAAGATATAGTTTATTGATAGCTTTGGGGCTGTTCCTGATGTTGGCCTTTCCGGTGTACGCGTCAGGCGGCAGCCGGTTTACCCTGCCGGTAACAATTACCTGGGGACAGGGCGGTCTGAATGAGGACAAAACATATCAGTTGGCCCTGAAGGGACTGGATGAAGGGTGTCCCATGCCGGACGGAAGTCCGGAGGAATATTGTGTAACACTGACCAGGGACAAGACCATCACGCAGCTGCCGGAAATCTGGTTTGAAAAGCCGGGAGACTATCATTATGTACTGACAATGACCCGGGAGGATCAGAAGCAGATCGCTGTGTATTATCTGCATGTCATGGCTGTCAACGGGGAAAATGGAGAATTGACAGTTACATCGACTCTGCGGGAAAAGGATCCACAGGGAGCCAAGACTGACGAGCTTCAGTTCGCGGACGACGGGGGAAAGAAGCCGGAAAAGGAACCGGAGAAAAAAACGGAAGATAAAGCAGGGCAGAAATCCAGCCGGCAGAAGCCTTCTGAAACAGGTACCAGGGTACAGACAGGCGATGAAAATGAGGCGGTATTCTGGATCATTTTGTTTCTTGCGGGTATTACCGGACTGGGAGCTGCTGTTACCCAACTATTACTTGACAGAAAGGTAAAATAAGTATAGAATTTAATAGTTGTATGTTATTCCTAATCGGCAAAACTTATAAAAATAAGCGTGTCAAACAGGTTATATTTGTACAATGAAAATTAAATAAGGAGGTGCTCCTGTGCCGTTTTATGTTCTTATAATCGTTGCGATTGTGTGCATTGTGGTAACGGCTCTTGTGACCCTGACTGTCCGCAAGAATACGGTCGAGAAAAAGGTCGGTAACGCGGAAGAGAAAGCAAGAGAGATCATCGACGACGCACTAAAGGTCGCGGAACGATCCAAGCGCGAAGCTTTGCTGGAGGCGAAGGAAGAATCACTGAAGACAAAGAACGAGCTGGACAAAGAGACAAAGGAACGCAGAGCGGAGCTGCAGCGTTATGAGCGCAGAGTGCTTGCCAAAGAGGAAGCTCTTGACAAGAAATCTGATGCCCTGGAACGCCGTGAGCTGAGTTATGCGGCCAAGGAAGAGAAGCTGGCGAAGCAGACAGCTGAGATCAACAAGCTTCAGGAAAAAAGAGTACAGGAACTGGAAAGAATCTCTGGCCTTACCTCCGAACAAGCAAAAGATTATTTATTAAAGACTGTTGAAGACGAAGTAAAACATGAAACCGCTGTGCTCGTCAAGGAACTGGAGAGCAGAGCAAAAGAAGAAGCTGACAAGAAGGCAAAGGAATATGTAGTAACGGCGATTCAGAAGTGCGCTGCCGACCATGTGGCAGAGACGACGATCTCCGTGGTACAGCTTCCGAACGACGAGATGAAGGGAAGAATCATCGGTCGTGAGGGACGGAATATCCGTACTCTTGAGACATTGACAGGCATCGACCTGATCATCGACGATACCCCCGAGGCAGTCATTCTGTCAGGCTTTGACCCCATTCGCCGCGAAGTGGCAAGGATTGCGCTGGAAAAGCTCATCGTGGACGGACGTATTCATCCGGCACGTATCGAAGAGATGGTAGAAAAGGCGCAGAAGGAAGTGGAGACCATGATCCGCGAGGAAGGCGAGGCAGCCGTTCTCGAGGTTGGCGTCCATGGAATTCATCCGGAGCTGGTGAAGCTCCTGGGACGAATGAAGTTCCGTACCAGCTATGGTCAGAATGCATTGAAGCATTCCATTGAAGTAGCGCATCTGGCAGGCCTTCTGGCAGGCGAGGTCGGCGTAGACGTCCGTATGGCGAAGCGCGCCGGACTGCTTCATGATATTGGTAAATCCATTGACCATGAGGTGGAAGGATCCCATATCCAGATTGGTGCAGATCTGTGCAGAAAGTACAAGGAATCACCGATTGTTATCAACGCGGTAGAATCACATCATGGTGATACGGAGCCGACATCTCTGATTGCATGTCTGGTACAGGCGGCAGATACCATTTCCGCAGCCCGTCCGGGTGCCCGCAGAGAGACGTTGGAGACGTACACAAATCGGTTAAAACAGTTAGAGGATATCGCCAATGGTTTTAAGGGCGTAGACAAGTCTTTTGCAATTCAGGCAGGTAGAGAGATTCGTGTAATGGTAGTTCCGGATCAGGTAGATGACGCCAGCATGGTATTGCTGGCAAGAGATATTTCCAAGCAGATAGAAGCTGAGTTGGAATATCCGGGTCAGATCAAGGTAAATGTTATCCGCGAAAGCAGAGTAACAGATTACGCAAAATAAAAAGACGAAGGATGTCGCAGGGCGGCATCCTTTTTCGATCGGAATCCAAGTGGACTGTGAATGAATTCCACTTGGATTCCGGCCAGATTTTGAACAGAGGTTGATGAAAGAGGAGGAGATACAGATGGCAGAGATAGGATTTATCGGAATGGGTAATATGGGTTACGCCCTTTTGAAAGGCGTCCTGAAAGAGTTTCCGGCGGAAAAGCTGATTTTTACCGCAAAGACCACGGAGACAAAGCTGCGGGTGCATGCGGAAACCCAGGTGGTATACGCGGAGTCCAACGCGGAATGCGCCAACAACTGTAAATACGTGGTACTGGCTGTGAAACCCCAGTATTATCCCCTGGTGCTGAAGCAGATCCGCTACGCGGTGACACCGGATCATGTAGTAATCTCCTTGGCTCCGGGTATCACCATTGCCAGCCTGAAGGAGACCCTTGGATCCGACCGGCGTATCGTGCGGGCCATGCCCAATACCCCGGCTCTGATTGGCGAGGGTATGACGGGGCTGTCTTTTGACGCGGAGGAATTCAGTCAGGAAGAGATTGACCGGGTACATCAGATCTTCGGAGCAGTCGGAAAGTACGCCGATGTGGAAGAACGGATGATGAGCGCGGTGGTCTGCGCCAGCGGAAGCTCTCCGGCTTATGTATACCAGTTTATTGAGGCACTGGCGGATGGCGCAGTGCAGTTTGGCCTTCCGAGAGCCCAGGCATACACCTTTGCGGCCCAGGCAGTAGCCGGCGCAGCGAAAATGGTACTGGAGACCGGCGAGCATCCGGGAGCATTGAAGGATAAGGTTTGCTCTCCGGGCGGAACCACCATCGCCGGTGTGGCGGCGATGGAAAACGCGGGATTCCGGGGCGCGGTGCTGAAAGCCTGCGAGGCCTGCTATAACAAATCCGAAGGAATCAAATAGTATGGAAGTGACGGCCCTCTCATATATTGAAAGGTATATGGGAGGGCTGTTTTATGTGGAAAAAAATTACAGGTACAAGAAAAACATTCCTGCCGGTATTCCTGACAGGATTTGCGGCGGGAATTTTATATATGGTGCTGTTTGGGCGGGTAGCAGCCCATGAGACAGCTCTGCTTGGTCGTTATTTTTTTTCCAGATATCAGCAGGCAGAGCTGGCCAGCGGGGAACTGCTCTGGTATACATTGAAATCGCGCGTGAGCCAGTTTACCCTGTTATGGCTGACCGGTTTTACTTTCTTTGGCACAGCTGCAGTTTTTCTATCTCTGGCATGGATGGGGGCGGCGCTTGGCATCACACTTACGACGGCAGCCATGAAGCTGGGCTTTGCGGGGATTCTGGTCTGTCTCGCTTCTGGTCTGCCACAGTTTTTTCTGTATGTGCCTGCCGCGGCCTGGCTTTTTCAGAAAATCTGTGAGACGTCGGAGAACCGTCCCTGGAAAGGACAGCGATACAGTGGGAACAGTCGGCAGATGATGCCTTATCTCCTGGTCTGGGGACTTGGATTTCTGCTGCTTTTGGCCGGCTCTCTGCTCGAAAGTTATGTAAATCCCATGTTTTTGAAGCTGATTTTAAAAAATATTTAAAAATATTTTACGAATTCTTTACCAGATTTGGTGGAACAGGAAAAGAAGAAAACCAGATATTGTGGAAAGCCGTAAAAAGCCTTGATTTTACAGTATTTTGCGAAAAAAAGATCATTGCTTTTCTGGTGATTTCTTACTATAATAAAATCCAAAGACTTTAGAAGAAAACGGCTTGGGTGAGCATAAGCTGAGGGGCACATGGATATATGGAACAAGAGATTAAAGGATTCATGTCTTATTTACATAATGTGAAAAAGACGTCCCGGAATACGGAGCTTTCTTATCAGAGAGATCTGATGAAAATGATGCATTTTCTCCAGAAGCAGAAGGTAGAGGATGCGAAAGAGGTTACAGAGACAGCCTTGAATTCCTATATTCTGGACTTGGAAAAAAATGGAATGTCAGCAGCGACGGTATCGAGAAATATCGCGTCCATGAAGGGTTTTTATCTGTATCTTTGGAAAGAAGGCAGCATCAGTTCCGATCCGGCAGAGAAGCTGAAAGCCCCCAAAGTAGAAAAAAAACTGCCTGAGATCATGTCTGTGGAGGAGATGGAGCGCCTGCTGCGGCAGCCGGGCGACCGAACAAGCAAGGGTCTGCGGGATACGGCCATGCTGGAGCTTCTGTACGCCACCGGTATCCGGGTAACCGAGCTGATTTCTCTGAAGATGGACGATGTGAACTGGAAGCTGGATTATATCGTGTGCCGCGACCGGAATAAGGAGCGGATTATTCCCTTCGGTCCGAAGGCGAAGAAAGCACTGGAGCATTATCTGAAGGAGGCGCGCGGTCAGCTCATAGGCGATAAGAAATGTGAGATGCTGTTCCCCAACTGCTCCGGCGAGGGCATGAGCCGTCAGGGCTTCTGGAAGCTTCTGAAGCAGTATGTGAAGCAGGCGGGTATTGAGATGGAGATTACGCCCCACACCCTGCGTCATTCCTTTGCGGCCCATCTGGTGGAAAACGGCGCGGATCTGCATGTGGTGCAGGAGATGATGGGACATTCGGATATCTCCACGACCATGATGTACGCGGCGAGAACCCGGGAGATATATGCGAAGGCGCATCCGAGAGGGTAACAGATAGAATAAAGTGACGAGAGATTCCTGATAATAATACACGGGAATCTCTTTTTTACTCTATAGGAAACACTGCGTTACGTTAAAGTGCGAAAACTATGATTCCTATAGAGTAAAATAGAAAGAATAGAAAAAAGGGAGACGGTTGAACGCTCTCCCTTGGTATATAAGCTGTTTTTGAATTAGCAGCGCTCCGCGATCTCATACA
Source organism: Laedolimicola sp. (assembly GCF_051972735.1). Lineage (NCBI taxonomy): Bacteria > Bacillati > Bacillota > Clostridia > Lachnospirales > Lachnospiraceae > Laedolimicola > Laedolimicola sp. Next base: position 37,452 of record NZ_JBOKYU010000008.1, read on the forward strand.
GCAGCCGCTCGGAATCTTCCCAGCCCAGGCAGGCGTCGGTAATGGACTTGCCATAGACATGGTCGTGAATGCCCTGATTGCCTTCCTCGATATAGCTCTCGATCATCACGCCCTTGACCAGCTTGCGGATATCGTCGGCGCAGGAACGGCTGTGCAGAACTTCTTTGACGATACGGATCTGCTCCTTGAACTGCTTGTTGGAGTTGTTGTGGTTCGCGTCTACGATGCAGGCCGGATTCTTCAGCTCTCTCTGGGCGTAGAGATTGCAGAGATTCCGCAGGTTCTCATAGTGATAGTTGGGCAGGGACACGCCGCGCTCATTGACAGCACCGCGAAGAACCACGTGTGCCAGGTCATTTCCGCTGGTCTGGACGTCCCAGCCATGGTAAATGAAGGAGTGGCCGTTCTGTGCCGCGTGAACGGAGTTCAGCATAACGGAAAAGTCGCCGCTGGTGGGGTTCTTCATGCCCACGGGAATGTCGATGCCGCTGGATACCAGACGGTGCTGCTGGTTTTCCACGGAGCGGGCTCCGATGGCGATATAGGACAGGAAATCCTGTACATAGGGCAGATTTTCCGGGTACAGCATCTCATCGGCTGCGGTCATGCCGGTCTCTTCGATGGCGCGGATGTGCATGTGTCGCAGGGCGATGATGCCAGCCAGCGGGTCCGGCTTCTTCTCCGGATCCGGCTGATGCATGATGCCCTTGTAACCGTCGCCGGTGGTACGGGGCTTGTTCGTGTAGATACGGGGGATAATCAGGACCTTGTCCTTAATCTTCTCCTGTACCTGAACCAGACGGCGCACATAGTCGCAGACAGCCTCTTCATTATCTGCGGAACAGGGTCCGATGATGGCGATAAAGCGGTCGGATTCGCCGGTGAAAATTTTACGGATTTCTTCGTCTCTCTTTTTTTTTATCTGTGCCACATGGTCGGGAACCGGATACATTTCACGGATTTCCTGGGGGGTGGGCAGCTTTTGCTTGAAATCGAATGCCATTTTTCATAACTCCTCGTTTGTGTATATTGATGACGGACGTTCGGAGCGCAGGCCGCAGAACCGCTCGCCAGGGCGAGCTATCCGCTGCGTGCCGAACTGTTTCTATCATAATACAAGAAAACGCAAAAGTCACGCAAATTTTACATTAATTATGTAGGAATTCCTGTAAAGAAGCCAGATTCATCCCGCATACGACCAGCTGTCCTGCCAGCAGTCCCCACAAATATCCCTCGATTCCGAAGCGCGGTACAAAGCACAGGACAAAAAGGATGCGAATCAGAATGCCCGTCAGATTATTGAAAAAGCCGGTTCCGGTGCGGCCAAGGCCGTTTAAGATACTGTGCAAGGTGTGGTTCAGATACAGAAACGGACAGATCCAGGCCAGGGTAAGGATAAAATCTCCGGCCAGGGTGCTTCGGAAGAAAAAGTTCCCGAGAAAGCGTCCGAAGACCAGAAAGAGGACGGTAAAACTGATTCCCAGCGGCAGGCAGAAGGACACGGTTTTCCGGACCGTGCGGGAAAGGCTTGCGTCGTCCCCGGCAGCCTGGGATTCGGATACGGAGGGCAGCAGCATGACTGACAGAGCGCCTGTCAGGACGCTGGGAAACAGGATAAAGGACAGGGCCATGCCGGACAGGGTTCCATAGACGCTGAGCGCCTGCTTCGTGGACAGGCCGTATTGTTGGAGACAAAGGGGCAGCAGAATGGATTCGGCGCTGGCCAGCAGATTCATGCAGAGTCGGTTGCCGGTGACCGGAAGCGCCATGGCCAGCATCTGCCGTGTCAGGGAAAAAAGGGAGGGCGCGCCGGAGCCGTCCGCAGATTTTCCGGGAGGGGCAGATTGCCCGGAGACGCAGAAAACACAGAACAGCATGGACGCAAACTCCCCGATAACCAGACCAATGACGGCGGTTAGCGGGGACAAACCCATGCCCTGTTCACAGGCCACCCGGTAAATGAGAAAGACAGCCCCCACACGGGACAGCTGCTCAAAAAGCTGGGCAGCCGCCGGAACCGCGGGCTTCTTTAACCCGTAATAATAGCCGCAAATGCAGGAATGGCAGGCACCGAAGGGAATTGTGAACGCCATAATGCGCAGAAGCGTTCCGGTGCGCGTTTCCCGGAGAATGTGCCGTGCCAGAAAAGCAGCATTTTCATACAGGAGAAAAGCGGTGGGGATGGCAAGCCCCAGAGCCAGGAGAAGCCCCACGCGCAGAACCTGTCTTGCGCTCTGCGGACGTCCGGCCCCATTTTCCCGGGAGACGAAGCGGGAAACGGCGATCTCGGCCCCGGAGGTGGTCAGCGCATAACAGACCCCGTAAATGGGAAAAATCATCTGGTAGATGCCGATGCCCTCGGCACCGATGGCGCGGCTTAAGAATATTTTATAGAAAAAGCCGATGAGGCGGGTCATAAGGCCTGCCGCAGTCAGAAGCAGCGTGCCGCCGACCAGCGGATGAAGCTGTTTTTTCATAGATTTCCTTAAATCAAAAATTATAAGTAATATATGGCAAAAACCTGCTTGACAGAACCTTACCTGAGTGTTATTATCAATACGAAATCCGACAAAAGTACTCGGAATTTAATAACCTTTGAGTGCGAGGTGACAATATGAAATTGTCTACAAAGGGAAGATATGGACTTCGCGCGTTGATTGATTTGGCCCTGTACAGCGAAAATGAGACGGTTTCCATCGCCAGTATTTCCGCCAGACAGAATATATCGGAAAGCTATCTGGAGCAGCTGATCGCGAAGCTCCGCAAGGCCGGACTGGTAACCAGCGTCCGGGGAGCGGGCGGCGGCTACAAGCTGGCGCTTCCGGCGTCCGAGATTTCCGTGGGAGATATCCTGCGGGCCCTGGAGGGAAGCCTGGACGCGGTGAACTGCCCGGGACTGGAGGAGGAAAGCAGCTGCGGCGGTTCTGAATTCTGCGTGACCAAGTATGTCTGGCAGAAGATTAACGACAGCATTAACCGGACCGTAGATGAGATTAAGCTGGATCAGCTGGTCGAAGAAAGCAGGAGCATGAAGGATGAAGCCGGGACCAAGGAAAATACGTCCTGTTGCATCTAAAAAAGAAGGAGATATCACCATGAAGAAGTTAATTTATCTGGATAACGCGGCGACCACAAAGACAGCGCCGGAAGTTGTAGAGGCCATGCTGCCCTATTTCACAGAGCATTACGGCAACCCCTCTACCGTATACAGCCTTGGCGGCGAGAGCAAAAAGGCCATCACAGAAGCAAGAGAGACCATCGCGAATGCGCTGGGCGCGCAGACCGAGGAGATTTATTTCACCGCAGGCGGAAGCGAGTCCGACAACTGGGCGCTGAAAGCCACAGCGGAAGCGTATAAAAACAAGGGAAACCACATCATTACCACGAAGATCGAGCATCACGCGATCCTGCATACCTGCCAGTGGCTGGAGAAGCACGGCTATGAGATTACTTATCTGCCCGTAGATGAGAATGGTGTCGTGAAGATCGACGAGCTGAAGAAAGCCATCCGTCCGGAGACCATCCTGATTTCTGTGATGTTTGCAAATAACGAGATCGGAACCATTCAGCCCATCAAAGAGATTGGTGAGATTGCCCATGAGCACGGCATTCTGTTCCACACAGACGCGGTACAGGCCTTTGGTCAGGTTCCAATTAACGTAGATGAGTACCATATCGATATGCTGAGCGCCAGCGGCCACAAGCTGAACGGACCCAAGGGTATCGGCTTCCTGTATATCCGAAAAGGCGTGAAGATTCGCTCCTTTATCCATGGCGGAGCCCAGGAGCGGAAGCGCCGGGCCGGCACCGAGAACGTACCGGGTATCGTAGGACTGGGCAAGGCCACTGAGCGCGCTATGGCTACCATGAAGGAGCGTACCGATAAGGAAATCGAGCTGCGTGATTACCTGATTGACCGCGTTCTGAAGGAGATTCCCTACACCAGACTGAACGGTCACAGAACCACCCGACTTCCGAACAACGCGAACTTCAGTTTCCAGTTCATCGAGGGCGAGTCTCTGCTGATCATGCTTGACATGGAAGGTATCTGCGGTTCCTCAGGTTCCGCCTGCACATCCGGCTCCCTGGATCCGTCCCATGTGCTGATGGCCATCGGCCTGCCCCATGAGATTGCGCATGGTTCCCTGCGTCTGACCCTGAACGAGGAGATTACGAAAGAGGATCTGGACTTCGTAGTGGAGAACTTAAAGCGGATCATCGACAGACTGAGAAGCATGTCACCGCTTTACGAAGACTTTCTGCGTAAGCAATGAGTCATGCAAAAGATGACAGGATTGGCTGATGCGTGCTAGCACGCAGTCAGACAAGGCTGGCAACTTTTATAGGGCGAAGCCCGCGACCGAGATGTAGCGAAGCGAAATCGAGGCGCATGACGGGCTAACAATTAAAGAAATAATAGAGGAGAAACAAAGTATGTACAGCGAAAAAGTAATGGACCATTTTCAGCATCCCCGTAACGTAGGAGAGATAGAGAACGCCAGCGGCGTAGGCACCGTCGGCAATGCAAAATGCGGAGACATCATGCGGATGTACCTGGACATCGACGACAACGGCGTCATCCAGGATTGTAAGTTCAAGACCTTCGGCTGCGGCGCAGCCGTTGCCACCAGCAGCATGGCGACCGAGCTGGTAAAGGGCAAGACCATCCAGCAGGCTCTGGAAGTTACGAATAAGGCCGTTATGGAAGCTCTGGACGGACTTCCCCCTGTGAAGGTTCACTGCTCCCTGCTTGCAGAGGAGGCCATTCATGCGGCACTCTGGGATTACGCAGAGAAGCACGGTATTAAGATCGAGGGACTGAAGAAGCCGAAGTCTGATATTCATGAGGGCGAGGAAGAAGAGGGCGAGGACTACTAAAAGGAATCGTAAGCTATGGCTAAGAAAAAAGTAGTAGTAGGAATGTCCGGCGGCGTGGATTCCTCTGTGGCAGCCTATCTCTTAAAGGAACAGGGCTACGAGGTCATCGGAGCCACCATGCAGATTTGGCAGGATGAGGATGAGTTCACCCAGGAAGAAAACGGCGGCTGCTGCGGCCTGTCCGCGGTGGACGACGCCCGGAGAGTGGCGGCCCAGCTGGACATTCCCTATTATGTGATGAATTTTAAGACAGATTTCAAGGAAGCTGTCATGGACTATTTTGTGGCGGAGTATCTGGCGGGCCGGACGCCCAATCCCTGTATCGCCTGCAACCGTTATGTGAAATGGGAGGCGCTTTTAAAGCGCAGCCTGGACATCGGCGCGGACTATATCGCCACCGGTCATTACGCCAGGGTGGAGCAGCTGTCGAACGGCCGCTACGCCATCCGCAATTCCGTAACGGCGGCGAAGGATCAGACCTACGCCCTGTATAACCTGACGCAGGAGCAGCTTTCCCGGACATTGATGCCGGTGGGAGCCTATTCAAAGGATGAAATTCGGGAAATGGCGGAGAAGCTGGGCTTCCGGGTAGCCCATAAGCCGGACAGCCAGGAGATCTGCTTCGTCCCGGATCAGGACTATGCGGGGTTCATTGAGCGGACTACCGGAGAACCCTCGAAGGAGGGCAATTTCGTCACTGCAGACGGTACGGTACTGGGCCGCCATAAGGGGATCATCCACTACACCATCGGCCAGCGAAAAGGCTTAGGCCTGGCCATGGGCCGCCGCGTGGTGGTAACCGAGATTCGCCCGGAGACCAACGAGGTGGTCATCGGCGAGCAGGAGGACGTGTTCACCACGACGCTCCGGGCGAACCGCCTGAACCACATGTCTGAGCCGGATTTCCCCGAAGGAAAAGAGGTACTGGCTAAGATCCGCTACAATCATAAGGGTTCTCCCTGCGTCATCCGCCGGGAGGGAGACGATCTGGTGCGTGTGGACTTTAAAGAACCCGTCCGCGCCGTGACACCGGGCCAGGCGGTCGTGTTCTACGACGGCGACTACGTGCTGGGCGGGGGAACCATCGTGCGGCAGCCGGATCCCTTTTATTCAGAGGCGAATATGTGATATCTGGATCGCGTAATTGCCGATATTGAAAGTGGAAAAGCAAAGCTTACAGAGCACGGGCTGATAGAGGATTAATGGATGAAGATACTCGGAAAGAATTGTGTATCGGGAAAAAGTGGGATTTGTTGTGATAGCGGCCTGTCGGGGACATTACGAAGAATAAAGAAGCTGAGCAGGGTATTTGCCCTGCTCATTTTAAATCCAAGCTTAGAATTTTACAACGGCACAAACTCCGCCTTCCGTTCCCGGAACACCGTAAAATACCGAAATCCGCATTCCTGAAGCACCTCTTTGGCGTCCGCGAACCGATACGCCACATACTCCGTCGTATGGGCGTCCGATCCCATGGTAATGATTTCCCCGCCGAGCTCCTTATAGCGGCGCAGCACGTCGTGGCAGGGGTTTGGCTCAGAAAGTCCGGCCTTGTAGCCGCCAGTGTTGATTTCGATGCCTTTGCCCTTTTCTATCAGCAGCTTCAGAACCGCGTCCACCTGATCGGCATGCTTTTTGTAAGAAAAAACGCGCTCCCCGTCCGGCACATAACGGATGATATAATCGATGTGTCCGTACACGTCGAAATCATCGAAAGCCTGGATATTCTGAAGGGTCACATCCAGGTACCGGTTTACGCCGGAAGCAGCGTCATAGGAGGTCCAGAAATCCGGATAGTAAGGGTCAAACCGATCCACCAGGTGGGTGGAGCCGATCAGAAAATCGAAGGACTTGTCTGAAAGCCATTGCCGGTAAGCATCCCCCAGCTGGGGCTGGATCCCAAGCTCTGCTCCGATACGGATTTCAATGTGGTCATGGTAGGCCTCCTGAAGCCGATGCATTTCCCGGAAATAAGCGTCCGCATCCAGGTCAAAGCTTACATCGGAATAGGGGTAATCCATATCCAGGTGCTCGGTCATACACATAAGAGAAAGCCCCTGCGCTAGCCCCTTTTTTATCATTTCCTCCGTGGGCGTCTCACTGTCCCCGGAAAAACAGGAATGTAAATGGTAATCAGCAGTCATATTTTTCACCTCTGCAACGAATATACACCCATCTTAATTGAAAAAATACACAATGACAAGAAAAAGATCGACGGGAAATTCATTGTTTTGACAAAAATTGCACAACGTCAGGGAAATTGCGGAATTGGGACTTGCTTTTTTGTATGGAATTGGGTACAATAATTGCAGGTTGGGCTCTGTCCTGAAAGGGGCGGAAAACCACGAATAATCTAAATTCATATTTAGGAGGAAATTTAAAATGGCAGTAAAAGTAGCGATTAACGGTTTCGGACGTATCGGCAGACTTGCATTCAGACAGATGTTTGGCGCAGAGGGATATGAGGTTGTAGCAATCAACGACCTGACAAGCCCGAAGATGCTTGCTCACCTGTTAAAATATGATTCTTCTCAGGGTAAATATGCTCTGGCAGATACCGTATCTGCAACAGAAGATTCCATCATTGTTGATGGCAAAGAGATCAAGATCTACGCAAAGGCTAACGCAGCAGAGCTTCCGTGGGGAGAGATCGGCGTAGACGTAGTTCTGGAGTGTACCGGATTCTACACCTCCAAGGAGAAGGCTTCTGCTCATATCACAGCAGGCGCTAAGAAGGTAGTTATCTCCGCTCCGGCTGGAAATGACCTTCCGACCATCGTTTACAATGTAAACCACGAGACACTGACAAAAGAGGATACTGTAATTTCCGCAGCTTCCTGTACAACAAACTGCCTTGCACCGATGGCTAAGGCTCTGAACGACTATATGCCGATCGAGTCCGGTATCATGTGCACCATCCACGCTTACACAGGCGACCAGATGATCCTTGACGGACCGCAGAGAAAGGGTGACCTGAGAAGAAGCCGTGCAGGCGCTATCAACATCGTTCCGAACAGCACAGGAGCAGCTAAGGCAATCGGCCTTGTTATTCCGGAGCTGAACGGCAAGCTTATCGGCGCTGCACAGCGTGTACCGACCCCGACTGGTTCTACTACTATCCTGAACGCAGTTGTTAAGGGTGAGGCTACTGTTGATGGAATCAACGCAGCTATGAAGGCAGCAGCTACCGAGTCCTTCGGTTACAACACAGACGAGATCGTATCTTCTGATATCGTTGGTATGAGATTTGGTTCTCTGTTCGACGCTACTCAGACCATGGTTGTAAACCTTGGCAACGGCACATCTCAGGTACAGGTTGTTTCTTGGTACGACAATGAGAACTCCTATGTATCTCAGATGGTTCGTACAATCAAGTACTTCGCTGAGCTCGCTTAATCAGTATTGAATTAAGACCTTAAGAGGTCCGGTCTTTATGGACCGGACCTCTTTTTATTATTTATCCATGACAAGTAAGGAGAGATTGAGATGTTAAACAAGAAATCTGTAGATGACATCAACGTAAAAGGACAGCGTGTCCTGGTAAGATGCGATTTTAACGTACCGCTGAAGGATGGCAAGATCACAGACGAGAATCGTCTGGTTGCAGCGCTGCCGACCATCAAGAAGCTGATCGCTGACGGCGGAAAGGTTATCCTTTGCTCCCACCTGGGCAAGCCCAAGGGAGAGCCGAAGCCGGAGCTGTCCCTGGCGCCGGTAGCCAAGAGACTTTCCGAGCTTCTGGGCCAGGAAGTAAAGTTCGCAGCTGATCCGGAGGTTGTAGGACCGAACGCAAAGGCAGCTGTAGAAGCTATGAAGGACGGCGAGGTAGTTCTTCTTGAGAACACCCGTTACCGCGCAGAGGAGACCAAGAACGGCGAGGCATTCTCCAAGGAGCTGGCTTCCCTGGCAGACGTATTTGTAAACGACGCATTCGGAACCGCGCACCGCGCGCACTGCTCCAACGTAGGCGTAACTCAGTATGTAAAGACTTCTGTAGTAGGATACCTGATGCAGAAGGAGATCAACTTCCTGGGCAACGCAGTCAACAACCCGGAGCGTCCCTTCGTGGCAATCCTGGGCGGTGCAAAGGTAGCAGATAAGCTGAACGTAATCGCAAACCTGCTTGAGAAGTGTGACACCCTGATCATCGGCGGTGGAATGGCTTACACCTTCCTGAAGGCAAAGGGCTATGAGGTAGGAACCTCTCTGGTAGACGATGAGAAGATCGACTACTGCAAGGAAATGATGGAGAAGGCTGAGAAGCTTGGCAAGAAGCTGCTTCTTCCGGTTGACACCACCATCGCAAAAGAGTTCCCGAACCCCATCGACGCAGAGATCGAGGTATCTGTAGTACCGTCCAACGAGATCCCGGCTGACATGATGGGTCTGGATATCGGAACCAAGACCGCAGAGCTGTACGCTGAGGCTGTGAAGTCTGCGAAGACTGTAGTATGGAACGGACCGATGGGCGTATTCGAGAACCCGATCCTGGCAAAGGGTACCATTGCAGTAGCAAAGTCCCTGGCTGAGACAGACGCAACCACCATCATCGGCGGCGGCGACTCCGCAGCAGCAGTCAATACCCTTGGCTTCGGCGACAAGATGACTCACATCTCCACAGGCGGCGGCGCATCTCTGGAGTTCCTGGAAGGCAAAGAGCTTCCGGGCGTAGCAGCAGCAAATGATAAGTAAACACTTAATGAAGGCGAGCGGTAGGCGAAGCCTGAATTTAGTGTGAACTTACTTGTCGACACTTAGTGAAGCCAAGCTGAAAGCGCGGGCTGAACTTAGTGACGAGAAGTATCCTTAAGTTATTTTATATAAAAGATAGAGGAGAACAAAACAATGGCAAGAAAGAAAATTATCGCTGGTAACTGGAAAATGAACATGACTCCCAGCGAGGCAGTAGAACTGGTAAACACCTTAAAGCCGCTGGTAGCAAACGATGACGTAGACGTAGTATTCTGCGTACCGGCTATCGACATCATCCCGGTCGTAGAGGCTACCAAGGGATCCAACATCCAGGTTGGCGCTGAGAACATGTACTTCGAGGAGAAGGGCGCTTACACAGGTGAGATTTCCCCGAATATGCTGACAGACGCAGGCGTAAAGTACGTAATTCTTGGACATTCCGAGAGACGTGAGTACTTCGCAGAGACCAGCGAGACTGTAAATAAGAAGATGCTGAAGGCATTTGAGCATGGTCTTACACCGATCATGTGCTGCGGCGAGACTCTGACTCAGAGAGAGCAGGGCGTAACCATGGACTTCATCCGTCAGCAGGTTAAGGTTGGTTTCCAGGGCGTAACCGCAGATCAGGCTAAGGAAGCAGTTATCGCTTACGAGCCGATCTGGGCTATCGGAACCGGTAAGACAGCTACAACTGAGCAGGCACAGGAAGTTTGCGCAGGCATCCGCGCATGCATCGCAGAGATCTACGATGAGGCAACTGCAGCAGCTATCCGTATCCAGTACGGCGGATCTGTAAACGCAGCTACCGCACCGGAGCTCTTCGCACAGGCAGACATCGACGGCGGCCTGGTAGGCGGCGCAGCTCTGAAGCCGGACTTCGGAAAGATTGTAAATTACAAGTAAGTCTGAAATTTTAGGCAAAATAACCAAATATAACGCTATAAAACGTGATAAAAAGCCATTTGATTTAGCTGATATTGCTAATTGAATGGCTTTTTATGATATAAGGGAAAGATGTTCAGAAACATCTGAAACTTTCTGAGCGTATAGATCGTCTAATAAAATGAAACAATAAAAGACTGACAGGAGGTTTTTGGAATGAAAAAGAGATTTGCAATGTTGATGCTTCTTACTGCTATGACTGCATCCATGATAACAGGTTGTGGAACAAAGAATTCGGGAGACAGCGGGCAGAATTCCCAGACTGCACAGGAGAATTCCGGCTCTGAGGAGACAGCTTCCTTTACCGGAACATTGGATGAAAAGAAAGATTTTATGTTTATAGTGACGGATGATGCCGGAAATTCCTACGAATTTACCTTTGATAAGGAGAAGCCGGAGGGGCTTGACAAGGTGAAGGTCGGAGATAAGGTTACGGTGACTTATACGGGAACAGTGTCGGAAGTAGATCCCTTTATGGGAGAGGTGCTTTCTGTCACGGAAGCAAAGTAACGCTACAGAAGCAGAGTGAAGGGGCTGCCGCCATATGGCGACAGTCTCTTTTTGATCTTTAGAAAATACCGTGTTACATTAAAGTGTAAAAGCTATGATTCCTATAGAGCAAAAAGAAAGGGATATTTGCGGTGTATAAAGATTGTATAAAAATGTAAAAATTGATAATCCCTCTTTATTTTAGAAGGTATTATCTGTATAATGTACTTATACGAAAGCAATAGGGGAGGGGCGAAGGATGAAAAAGCATTATCGAATCACTGCATTGGTAATTGCTATGGCGATAGTTCTTTTGTGTGGAATCAGATTCTACATGCATAGTGCCAGTTCTATAATCTACAGAGAAAATGCCGCTCATTTGCAGGAAAGCTATATACAGGTGTCAAAAACCCTGACTCTTTTTATCCAGCGCAACTGGAATGTTTTGTCCGATTGGAGCAGAGAATTACGCAGGCACGAGGCGGAACAGGAAATGAAAGAAATGTGGGAAAATCTGAAGGACGGGAAAAATGATTGGCAGTATAGCGATTTCTTTATGTTTAATGAAGAGAATCAGTTCATTACCGCCGCAGGCAGAAAAGGGACAGCGGACAGTATTACCGGAGCCTTTGATGAGATGTTTCAGAAAAACAGACGTGTGATTTCTTCGTATACGGCATCTTCCGGGATAAAGAAAATCGTACTTGCCGCCCCGCTTCCTGAAGTATTTATATCCAATGACGTAAGCTACACCGGACTTGCAATCAGCTATGATGCGTCTGTTGTGGAGAACCTGATGGCAAGCAATCTGTATGAAGGTCAAAGTGACTGTTATGTTGTACGCTCAGATGGGGAGATTTTACTTTCTTTGACATCGAAAACAGAGATACCGCAGGATGTAAATAATCTGATTTCTTTTTACACGGATGCGGATATTGTCTGGAAAGACAGGAATCCGGTGTACGTACAGGAATGCATCGAACAGCAGCGCGAAGGAAATACCCAGTATACTTATAGAGGAAGAACCTATTATATGGTCTCTGAGCCGGTTGGGATTGAAGACTGGACACTGCTTGGAATTGTGCGTTCTGATGCGGTAGACTATGGTGACCGAAATTTGCAGAAGGTTACGCTGGGGATTCTTGGAGTTTCGGCAGCTTTAATTATGCTGCTCGTGGTGCTGGCACTCGTATCAGAAAATCGTGCGAAGCTGCTGAATGAAGAGAAGGAGCGACTCCTTTTGGAGAAAGAGAAAGAACGAGCCACGCAGTTCCTTGAAGGTATTTCCCGGATTGTTGACCGGTATGCGGTTGCTGACCTGGAAAATGACAGATATGAATATTATGAGTTAATCCTGGATGAGCCTCTTTATCCTGAAACAGGGGCATATTGGAGTCTGGTTGATTACATTTCCAGACGATATATTGTATTGACTAATACAGAGAACGCAAAAGTTTGCCGCATGATTGCACCGGATTATCTGAGAAAGGTGCTTCGAAAGGAAAGCGACATTTTAAAATTTGAGTATTGCATCCGAAATGAAAATATTTACAAAGTCATGCATGTGATTCCGATTGAATGGGCGAAGGATAACAGACTGACTAAGGTTATGCTGGTATCTATGGATATTGGGCAAAAAATCGAACTGGAGAATATGGCAAATACAGATGGATTGACTGGGCTGTTCAACGAACGGTATTTTACCAATATTCTGCAGAACAAGGAAAAAAAGAAACTTCCGTTTGTTCTCTTTTATATCGATCTGGATCGATTCAAACCGATCAATGATACCTATGGCCACAGCACCGGAGATCAGGTGCTTCAGGAAATTGCCAGACGTCTGCAGGAATGTATCCGCAGTAACGATTATGCGTTCCGTATAGGCGGAGACGAGTTCGCCCTGATTATCTGCTCCGCCTATGACAAAGCATTTTGCTGCCATATGGCGGAACGCATTCAAATTGCACTGACGGAGCCGGTAAAGCTGGCCGGAAAGACGCTTCGGGTTGGAGTCAGCTGCGGATGCGCAGCATTTCCGGAAGACAGCAGTGAAGCGGAAGAAGTCCGGGCTATTGCCGACCAGCGTATGTATGAAGAAAAAGAGAAGCATCATAGAGAGGATCCTATGCACTCCGGCAGATAGCTTTATTTCTGATCCAGCACGGACTGAATCTGTTTCATCAGCTGTTCGTAGTTTGACGGATCATCAATTCCGCCCATGAAAGGATCGCCAACGATATTTCCGTCTTTATCTACGAGAACGGTTGTCGGAAATGCCATGATATCCCCTGCGTATTTTCCAACGGTGGAATCGGAATCGAAGGTCAGGTTTTTGTAGGAAGCTCCCTTGGCCTTCAGGATTTCCTTCGCTTCTTTGATTCCATCCTGATTGTCGTCCAATGTATCCGTATTGATACCAACCACTTCGCCGCCCATTTCCTTCAGCTTATCATTTAATTCATTCAGCTTGGAAAGCTCTTCAACACAGGGCTTGCAGCCGCTGAACCAGAAGTTTACAACCGTAACTTTATTTTGGGCGAAAAGGCTGTCATCTACATCGTTCCCATCCAGATCTTTCCCTTTAAAATCGTGGAACACACCTGTAGAGTCAGCTGAGCCGGAGAAAGTGCTGCCGGAGGAATCAGATGCTGCAATTTCTTTCTCAAGCCTTGCAATTTCTTCTTCAATGCCGCGGATGGTTTCAATGTCTTTGTTCAGAGTATCAAATTCCTCTTCAGAGAAAGAAGCCTTGTTTGATTCTATTGTATTTGCAAGAAAGTCCGCATAGTTTTCATTCGAGGCAGCATCGTCAGGGTTCTTGCTCATAAAGCCAAAGACCTTGTCCCATACATTTTTGTGATCTGCAAAAATCTGATTTTCCTGCTGGTACAGGTCGTCCAGCTTTTCGTCGGGCGCAGACGTGTCGCCTGTATTTGTGGCGGAAACAGTCTCCTGTTTCGTGTTTTCCGTTGTGGCGGAATCAGAGGAATTTCCACAGCCTGTGAATGCAAAAAGCAGGGAAATGGCGAGAGATGCCGCAATTGCCTTTTTTAATTTCATTGAGTTTACTCTACCAGATTTGTTTTTCATGATTTTTATTCTCCTTTTGAATATGATTTGATTCATTTTAGCTTATTTATTGTCAGCCTGTTTCCTGGTTGAAAATCCGTAATGATAGCAGATCGCATTTGTTGGGCAGGCTTTCATACATGCTCCGCATCGGATACATTCCGGGTGGTTTGGCGTGTCTGTTACATTGACGTCCATTTTACAGGCATGACTACATTTTTGACAGCCGACACATTTTTCAGAATCCACCCGAAGCTTAAGAAAGGATACGCTGTTAAACAGCGAGTAGATAGCGCCAAGGGGGCAGATCCATTTACAGAATGGACGATAAAACAGAATGCTTAAGAGGATAACAAGTACGAGGATTGCAAACTTAAATGTAAATAAGTGCCCGAGTGCCGCACGGATTCCTGAATTAGCAAGGGACAGCGGAATTGCGCCTTCAAGTACGCCTTGCGGGCATAGGTATTTGCAGAAGAACGGGTCTCCCATCCCCAGCGAATTCGTTACCAGTGCCGGAAGCAGTATCACAAAGACGACCAGGATCAGGTATTTCAGATACCGCAGGGGCTTTAGCCTTGCAGTAGACAGCTTCTTGCCCGGAAGCTTATGCAGCAGATCCTGAAACCATCCAAACGGACAGAGAAAACCACAGATAAATCGTCCGAACAGAACCCCCAGCAGGATAAAAAATCCGGTGATGTAGTAGGTGAACTTGAATTTTGAGGAACCGACTACAGCCTGGAAGGCTCCAATCGGACAGGCGCCTGTGGCAGCCGGGCAGGAGTAACAGTTCAGTCCGGGAACACATAGTGCTTTTACCTTTCCCTGATAAAGCTTCCCTTTAAACAGATTCGGAATATGAAGATTGGTCAGCAGCGCTGCAGCTGCCTGAATCCATCCGCGGAAGCGGACCAGGAAGTTTTTGTTTAATTTTAATTTCTTATCCAATTCCCACACACTCCATACATAATTTGATTGCCTTACTGAGTACGACTGCAGCCTCTCCACGGAAAATCCCAATAAGGAAAAATAGCAGACCGGCTGCAAGTAAAAAAATCTGCGCTGCTTTTTCTGATTTCATTCAAATACCACTTGTTACTGCGAATAGTAACTGCTCCTTTCGATGATATTGCCCAAAGTCGGCTTATTGACCGCTCCATGATTGCATTATATAATAGGGGATGTAAATTCCCTGTTAAGAAAATGGAGAAAAATGAATTGAGATTATTAATTGTTGAAGATGAGAAGAAATTATGTGATATGATTGCGAAAAGTCTGCACCAGGCAGGTTATGAGGTAGATACGTGCAATGACGGCGAGCAGGCACTGGATATGATCTATGCGGAACAGTACGATCTGATTGTGCTTGATCTGAACCTGCCCGGGCTGGATGGGATGGAGATCCTCCGGGAGCTTCGCAAAGAAAATGAAGAGACAAAGGTATTAATCCTGTCTGCCAGAAGCCAGATCGCAGATAAGGTTGAGGGCCTGGATTCCGGTGCAAATGATTATATGGAAAAACCATTCCATTTACAGGAACTGGAGGCCCGTGTGAGAAGCCTGACAAGAAGAAAATTCGTACAAAAAAATGTCTGTCTGGAATGTGGAAAGCTTCGATTTGATACGAGAGAAAGGGCTGCATATGCAGAAGATAACCCGATTACGCTGACGAGAAAGGAAAATGGAATTTTAGAATATCTCCTTTTAAATCAGGGAAGACCGGTCAGCCAGGAAGAACTGATGGAGCATGTCTGGGATTCTTCAGTGGACAGCTTCAGCGGTTCCATCCGGGTACATATGTCTTCGCTGAGAAAGAAGCTGAAAGCAGGGCTCGGTTATGATCCAATCGTGAATAAAATCGGCGAGGGCTATAAGATAGGAGGAGACAGCAAAGGATGAAAAAAATATCACTCCAGTGGAAATTAACCCTTCTTACCACAGGGCTTATCACCATATTATGCGGATGTCTTACCTTTTTCTTATACAAAAACGGAGTCTATTATTTCGATACGCTTCAGGAATCTGTCACGGATCAGGGTACAGCGCCGGAAGCGGTGTACATTGATATTCCGGAGGATGAGTGGGATGACTTTGTGGCACAGTTTTCCATGAAGATTTATGACTCCAAATCAGATTACAGGAGCAGAAGCCTTCTGATTACTGCGATTGTAGCGCTGATTGGCGGCGCGGCGACGTATTTTATCAGTGGACGGGCATTGAAGCCACTCAGGGAATTTTCAGAGACGGTGGAAAAAGTTCAGGCGCAGAATCTGGCAGATTATACCATTGAAGAGAATAAAATTGCAGAGCTGGACAGGCTTCGTACCTCTTATAATAAAATGCTTATGCGGCTTTCCGAATCCTTTGAGACGCAGCGTCGGTTTACCGGAAATGCAGCACATGAACTACGTACTCCGCTGGCATTAATCCAGGCGCAGCTGGACCTATACCATGCGGCAGAGCATCCGGAGAGTTCCACAGAGGCGGAAGAGACCATTCAGATGGTAACGGAGCAGAATGAACGTCTTAGCAAGCTGGTCAGAACACTTCTGGATATGAGTGAATTACAGACAGTAGCGCGAAATGACAGAATTGAGCTCCATAGTCTGATTGAGGAAGTGCTGACAGATCTGGAACCATTGGCGCAGGAAAAGAAGGTGGAGCTGATACAGAAGCCACAGAGCTCGTCAGAGGGAGCAGGGGAGAAGGCAGAGGACGAATTAATTCTGACAGGAAGTGATATTCTGATTTACAGAATGCTTTATAATCTTGTAGAAAATGCGATTAAATATAATCGGACAGACGGAACCGTTACGGTATCTGCAGAGAGGGAAAAGAACGAAGCCGTTCTGACGGTTTCGGATACAGGAAATGGAATTGATGAGGCGTTCAGGGAGCAGATCTTTGAACCGTTCTTCCGGGTAGATAAGTCAAGAAGCCGGGAGCTTGGAGGCGTGGGGCTTGGACTTGCGATGGTGCGGGAGGTTGTGCGGGTCCATGGCGGGACGATTGAAGTTTATACAGGTAAGCACGGCGGGACGACATTTGAAGTGAAAATGAGTATAGGGGTATAAAAAATATTATCGCACTCGGCGCAGTGGTAGATGGTTGCTGAAGTAACCGCGCCTCGGCGCGAGAATGTGCCAACGGCACATTCTTTTTTAATTGCCAGGCTGCGAGTTTGAAAAGGGCCTATCTCTGAAGATATCCCTGTCAAACTTCCGTGCAAACAAATGCGGCAGCCCCAGCAGCATTTCCCGATCGGCCTCCTGGAACGTATAAGGGCTGTTCTCCGTCCCCCGCTCCCAGTCCACGTACCGCAGATTCGCCATCGAGCCGGTCTGCCCGCTTTCGTCGTAGAGATGGGCCCGGAAGGGCGAGTGAAAAGACAGGGTCTGTAGGAACAGCTCGTCCGCGCAGACAGAATGAGAGAAATGTGTTCGAATCCAGTCCTCATGCTCCAGCACATACCGGACAAAATTGTCAGAGATGCTAAACCAATTGGGGCCTTTGCGGATTTGAAAATCACAGTTTTTTAATCGATTGACCCGGAACAGCCGCTGGATCAGAGTGAGCACATGATCAGCCGGTTCTGCCAGCGGAAATCTGCTTTCCCGGAAAAAATGCCACAGAGAGATTCGTTCCACTACATTTTTCGGAGCCGGAAAGTCCGGATCAAAGGCGATAAATTCTTTCCCGGCATAGGTTTCAAAAAACGTATGAATCTGCTCCGGAGATTTCAGGGGCAGATCCGATCCGGAGAGCAGATGATAATAAGTGTAATGCTCCGGCGCAGCTGTCCGAAGAAGCATCAGTTCGCAGGCTGTCTGGCTGTAGCCGCCCCAGTGGACGTCCATCCGTTCTGTAAGATACAGCTGCGAATACGAAAGAAGTGAATCAAACTCCCGGGCGGAAAAATCAGCTGCCTTTCGATCCACATGCAGATAGATGTCATTGCGGGGATCGTCCAGCCGTTTCAGCAATATTTTCAAAAAATCAAAGTGATTATGCGCCATAATCAAAAAAGCGTGTCTGTTCATAAAAACCTCTGAAATACAAAAAAATATCTGCTGTAAGTGTACCACAGAAAGAGAAAAATGAAAATGTAAAAAAATCTTTCATTTTTGTATGGAAATAAAGGCACTATACGTTCTTATAAATAGCAGAGAAAGATGGTGAGAAAAACAGATGAAAAAGATAGATAAGACGTAGCGGATATGCTATAATAGTGAAAAAAATAATGTCACGGAACAAAGACGAAAGGTGGTAATATGCGGAGACGAATCAAAAAAAAGAAGGGACTGCTCAGAGATCCGGAATATGAGAAAATCAGAGCGTGCTGGATCAGGGAGCTGGAGCAGAAAATGAAAATTCTGGAAGAACTGGCTGATAAAAAGGAAGCGGAAAATCCGGAATTTCTTTCTGAATTAAAATGTCAACTTATAAAATGAAATGGTTGACAATTGAAAATGAATTCGGTATACTGCAAAAGATGAACATAAAAAGGAGAAAAATGATGTATACTGAATCGAAAAACGGAACGAAAAAGCTTACAACCTATCAACTGACGCTCACAGCTGTGATGGCTGCTGTAATCTGTGTGCTGGGCCCCATTTCCATTGCCATCCCTGTAAGTCCGGTACCGATCTCCCTGGCCAGCATGGCTGTATATCTGGCAGTCACAGTGCTGGGCATGAAGCTGGGCACTTTAAGCTGTCTGATTTATCTGCTTCTTGGACTTGTGGGTATTCCGGTATTTGCAGGCGGAAGCGCAGGTGCGGCCAAGCTGTTCGGACCGACCGGCGGTTACCTGATAGGCTACCTGTTCCTGGCGCTGATTGCGGGAGCTTTCGTGGGCCGTTTCGCAGAAAATAAATGGAAAAATATCGCGTTTGCGGCATTGGGCATGATTCTCGGAACCATCGTACTGTATGCGCTTGGCACGGCCTGGCTGGCATACTCCGCAGGCATGGATTTTCAGGCGGCTCTGTGGGCAGGCGTTATCCCGTTTATTCCGGGCGATCTGGTGAAAATGGTCGTTGCGGTACTGCTGGGAAGCGCAGTCCGGGGAAGGTTGCTCCGGGCCGGGGTATTGAAAGGAAAAAATTAGAAATTCTGATGAACAATTAGAAACTGAAATGGTCATAAACGGCATTGACTTTTTATTTACAAGCTGTTATATTGGAATGTAGAAAAAGTACATATTGCATACAGAAAGTGATTTGAAAGAAGACCGGGTTTCGCGAAAATGAGGGGAAGGAGGACACCCGTTATTTCCGTGGAGCTTGGCTTCTTTTTCGGCTGTATGGCAAATCTGCATTTGAAAAAATTGAATTCAGGGAGGAATTGTTTCATGGAAACTCGTCAGGGTAAGAGCGTATTTTCCGGTGTTGCGATTGGAAAGCTCTTCATTTATAAGAAAGCAAAGCAGGTCGTGGAGAAGAGCACCATTGAGGATCCGGCTGCAGAGGTAGCCCGCTACATGGCTGCAAAAGCAAAGGCAAAAGAGCAGCTTGAGATGCTGAAGGAAAAGACAATGAAGGATGTGGGAGAGGCAGAGGCTGAGATCTTCGAGGCTCATCAGATGCTTCTGGAGGATCTGGACTTCGTTGAAGGCATCACAGGCATGATCGAGAATGACAAGGTCAACGCAGAGTACGCTGTATTTGTAACAGGCGAGCAGTGCGCGGCACTGTTCCTGAGCATGGATGACGACTATATGCGCGGACGTGCTGCGGACGTCAACGACATTTCCAGCCGTCTGATTGCCATCTTAAGCGGTACACAGGTAAGCGCAGAGGCAATGCCGGAGCCGGTGATCATCATGGCAGAGGATCTGGCGCCCAGCGAGACCGTACAGTTTGAGAAGGACAAGATCCTGGCGCTGGTTACCCAGAAGGGATCCGCAAACTCTCATACCGCTATCCTGGCACGTATGATGAACATCCCCTGTATCGTTACCGCTGATATCGATCTGGATCCGGAGCTGACCGGTAAAGACGGTATCGTAGATGGTTTCACAGGCAAGATTTACATTGAGCCGGATGAAGTGACCACAGCTGTGATGACAGAGAAGAAGAAGCGCGAGGAAGAAAGAAAGCTTCTGCTTCAGAGCCTGAAGGGACTGCCGACTGTAACCAAGAGCGGCAAGCATATCCATCTGTATTCCAATATCGGAAGTGAAGAGGATGTGGATGCTGTGCTGGCAAATGACTCCGAAGGTATCGGTCTGTTCCGCAGTGAGTTCCTGTATCTGGGCCGCGATACCTACCCGACCGAGGAGGAGCAGTTCCAGGTATATAAGAACGTTATCTCCAAGATGAATGGCAAGAAGGTCATCATCCGCACTCTGGACATCGGAGCAGACAAGCAGGCTGACTACTTCCAGATTCCGAAGGAAGAGAACCCGGCTATGGGCTTCCGTGCTATCCGTATCTGCCTGCATAGACCGGAAGTATTTAAGACACAGCTGCGCGCTATTTACCGTGCAAGTGCATATGGTACCGCTTCCATCATGTTCCCGATGATCATCTCTGTGGCGGAGGTTAAGAAGATCAAAGAGATCGTAGAGGAAGTAAAGGACGAGCTGCGTCAGGCTGACATCCCCTTCGGCGATGTGGAGCTTGGTATCATGGTGGAGACACCGGCAGCCGTTATGATCGCGGATATGCTGGCTCCGGAAGTAGACTTCTTCAGCATCGGAACCAATGACCTGACCCAGTATACACTGGCTATCGACCGTCAGAATCAGTCTCTGGACGATATCTACGATCCCCATCACGAGGCAGTACTTCGTATGATTCAGAGAACCATCGAGTGCGCGCACGCACATGGCGCATGGTGCGGTATCTGCGGAGAGCTGGGAGCAGACATGGAGCTGACACGCCGCTTTATCCAGATGGGTATCGACGAGCTGTCCGTATCTCCGGTATTTACTCTGGAGCTGCGTAAGAAGATCCGCGAGGCAGAGTAAGCAGGCGGAAGCTGAGAACGATAGTCGGCCGGAGGCAGTCTGGCTTGCAGCTATAAATTTTATCAAATAAAAGGAGAATCTAACATGAAAGAGTTTAAGTATGTAGTACAGGATGAGCTGGGACTTCACGCAAGACCGGCAGGACTTCTGGTAAAGGAAGCAGCAAAGTTCAAGAGTGCCATCACTCTGGACAGCGGCGCTAAGAAAGCAGACGCTAAGAGAATCATGGCAGTTATGTCCATGGGCGTTAAGCAGGGCGTAGAGGTTACCGTTACTGTTGACGGTGAGGATGAGGATGCAGCATTCGAGGCTATCAAGACCTTCTTCGAGACCAACCTGTAAGATTATCAAATAATTTATAAAAAGAGAAAGAAGCTGCGGGAAGTGTAAAAATCTTCCTGCAGCTTCTTTTGCTTTACGGCACTGACGAAAGGCTTTCAAACTAGATATTTTTGACCAAAAAAGTTGCGAAAAATGGGAAAAAGTGCTATGGTAATATGATATTAATAGCGTGATATAATTGGGGAGAGACCGATGGAATTTGTAATGAATGAGTTGGGTGTATTAGGAGACCATTTCGGCCTGGTGATAATAGGGTGCGCAGAACTGGCAATAGCGGCGGTATATGCAGGAATACTGTTGTCAAGAAGGACGAAAAATATCCGGACAAAGCTGGCTTTGAGGGATGTGGAACAGAAATTCCTGGATGAATTTTCCGGAAAAACGGATGAGTGCTGTATCGTCATGGAAAATCAGAACAGGCCGCGAGAAGTACCGGTCTGGCCGTACGGCTGCGGATCCGATATCTGGTTTTTTAAAAAAATATATTTCGGAAAAAAGTGGTATACTATTTAACAAATGCCCGCCTGTATGGCAGGCAAATAGAAAGGCAGGAGAGAAAATGATGACCATAGAAGAATTACAGTCCTATGAGCTGGTGGAAAAGCGTGAGATTGCGGAGTTAAATTCCGTCGGCTATTATCTGAAGCATAAAAAGACAGGGGCAAAGGTATGCCTCTTATCCAACGATGATGAAAATAAGGTATTTTATATCGGCTTCCGTACCCCGGCGCCGGATGATACGGGCGTGGCCCATATCCTGGAGCATTCCGTATTGTGCGGTTCCCGGGAGTTCCCGGTAAAGGATCCCTTTGTGGAGCTGGCGAAGGGCTCCCTGAATACCTTCCTGAACGCCATGACATATCCGGATAAGACGGTGTACCCCATTGCCAGCTGCAATGATAAAGATTTTCAGAATCTGATTCATGTCTACATGGACGCGGTATTTTACCCGAATATCTATAAAAAAGAAGAAATTTTCCGCCAGGAGGGCTGGCATTACGAGATGGACAGCGAGGACGGCGACCTGACTCTGAACGGCGTGGTCTACAATGAGATGAAGGGCGCGTTTTCCTCCCCGGAGGGCGTACTGGAGCGGGAGATTCTGAACTCCCTTTACCCGGATACCACCTATGCCAATGAGTCCGGCGGAGACCCGGAGTTTATTCCGGATCTGACCTGTCAGCAGTTTCTGGATTTCCATGGCCGCTATTATCATCCCTCTAATAGTTACATTTTCCTGTATGGAAACTGTGATATGGCCGAGAAGCTTCAGTGGCTTGACGAGAACTATCTGAGCCACTACGATTATCAGGAGATTGATTCTGAGGTGCAGACTCAGGCTCCCTTTGAAAAAATGCGCGAAGTGATAAAGGATTATTCCATTTCCGCAGAAGAGAGCGAGGAGGACAACACCTACCTTTCCTACAATAAATCTGTGGGCGACACCCTGGACGCGAAGCTTTATCTGGCTATGCAGGTGCTGGAGTACGTGCTTTTATCTGCCACTGGTGCGCCCTTAAAGCAGGCGCTTCTGGACGCGGGTATCGGCCACGATATTATGAGCTCCTACGACAATGGCGTAAAGCAGCCTGTTTTCTCAATTATCGCGAAAAACGCGAATGAAGATCAGAAAGACGCATTTGTAGAAGTGATTGAGAGTACCTTAAAGAAGCTGTCGGAGGAGGGATTGGATGAAAAGGCTCTCCGCGCCGGTATCAACTATTTCGAATTCCGTTACCGGGAGGCTGATTTCGGCAATTATCCGGCTGGTCTGATGTACGGCTTACAGGCCTTTGACAGCTGGCTTTATAAGGATGACAGTGCGTTCCTCCACCTGGAGGCGCTGGACAATTTCGCGTTCTTAAAAGAACAGGCGGATAAGGGCTATTTTGAAGGTCTCATTAAAACCTGTCTGCTGGATAATCCCCATGGTTCGCTGGTGCTGATTCGCCCGAGGAAGGGCCTGACCGCAGAGCAGGATGAGAAGCTTAAGAGAAAGCTGGAGGCATACAGGAACAGCCTGAGCGCGGAAGAAAAGAAGCAGATTGTGGAATTTACAAAGCATCTGAAGGAGTATCAGAGCGAGCCGTCGCCCCAGGAGGATTTGGCGAAGATTCCGCTTCTTGCCCGGGAGGATATCGACAAGAAAGCACAGCCCTTCCAGAATGAGCTGCGAAAGGCCGGAGACACCGACGTGCTCTACCATGATCTGTTCACCAATGGCATCGGTTATGTGGATCTGGTATTTCGGGCAGGCGGTATTCCGGTGGAGTTGATTCCCTATCTGGGACTTCTGAAAGCGGCCCTCGGTCAGCTAGACACAGAGCATTACACCTACGGTGATTTTGCCAATGAGCTGAATCTGCACACAGGCGGTATCTCCTGCAGTGTGGGAAGCTACGACAGCGTGCAGAACCCCCGGGATTATACGGCAGTCTTCGAGGTGAAGAGTAAGGCTCTCTACGAGGAGGAGCCCGTGGCCTTTGCTATGCTGCGGGAGATGCTGATGACCTCGAAGCTTCACGATAAGAAGCGCCTTAAGGAAATCGTGGCGGAGACCAAATCCCGTCAGCAGATGGCGTTTCAGACCTCCGGACACTCCATGGCGGCCCTTCGTGCCATGTCCTATTTCTCATCCAGCGCGGCCTTTTCCGATATGACCGGCGGCGTGGACTTTTATCATTTCATTGAAGATCTGGATACGAACTTCGAGGAGAAATGGGAGACGGCGGCAGAGAAGCTTGCAGAGCTTGCGCGGATGCTGTTCTGCCCGGAAAATCTGCTGGTCAGCTATACCGGCGAGGAAAAGAGCCTCACGGGGCTGGATAAGGAGGTTACGAAGCTGACGGCGGCACTGCATCCGAATACCGGCGCAGAGAAAAAGGTGTGGGCGCTGGTTCCGGAGCATAAGAATGAGGGCCTGAAAACCTCAGCGCAGATTCAGTATGTGGCCCGGGCCGGAAGCTTCCGGGCAGCGGGACTTCCGTACATCGGAGCCTTGAAGGTACTGCGGATCATCATGAGCTACGATTACCTCTGGAATAATGTGCGTGTGAAGGGCGGCGCTTACGGCTGCATGAACAATTACACCCGCACCGGCAGCGGCTATCTGGTATCCTACCGGGATCCGAACCTTCGGAAGACCAATGAGATATTTGAGAAGAGCGTGGATTACACAGAGCATTTCGATGTATCCGATCGCGATATGACCAAGTATATCATCGGAACCATCAGCTCCATGGATACGCCGCTGAACGCCAGAGCCAAGGGCATGCGTTCCTTAAGCGCCTGGATGACCGGAGTCACCGAAGAACAGGTACAGAAGGAGCGGGACGAGGTGCTTGGCTGTGGTATCGAAGAGATCCGATCGTTGGTGCCCTACCTGAAAGCAATGCTTTCCCAGAACCATATCTGTGTCATTGGAAATGAGGAAAAGTTGGAGGAACAGAAGGATCTGTTTGAGGTGACGGAGAGTCTGTTCCACTAAGAGATAACCGGTGGGCGCCTCTGCGTCCGCCGTACATAAAATGGAGAATGTATATGGAAAATAACAATTGTAAATCCGGTTTTGCCACTCTGATTGGCCGGCCTAACGTGGGAAAGTCCACCCTGATGAACAAGCTGATCGGCCAGAAAATCGCCATCACATCCAATAAGCCCCAGACCACAAGAAACCGTATCCAGACGGTCTATACCTGCGACGAGGGACAGATTGTATTCCTGGACACGCCGGGTATCCACAAGGCCAAGAATAAGCTGGGCGAGTATATGGTCAATGCGGCGGAGCGGACGCTGAAAGAGGTCGATGTAATTCTGTGGCTGGTGGAGCCCACCACCTTCGTGGGCGCAGGCGAGCAGCATATCGCGGAGCAGCTGAAGAAAGTAAAGACTCCGGTGATTCTGGTTATCAATAAGACGGACACGGTGAAGAAGGAGGAACTGCTGGCGGTCATCGATACCTACCGGAAGCTCCACGAGTTTGACGAGATTGTACCAGTATCCGCCTTAAGCGGCGATAATACCGACACCCTTATCAAGCAGATTTTCAAATATCTGCCCTACGGACCGAAGTTCTATGACGAGGATACAGTGACCGATCAGCCCATGCGTCAGATCGTGGCGGAGCTTATCCGGGAGAAGGCTCTGCGCTGCCTGAATGAGGAGATTCCCCACGGTATCGCGGTATCCATCGACAAGATGAAGGAGCGGCCAAACGGCAGGGTCTGCGATATCGACGCTACCATCATCTGCGAGCGGGATTCGCATAAAGGCATCATCATCGGAAAGCAGGGAAGCATGCTTAAAAAAATCGGAAGCGCAGCCCGCTATGAGATCGAGGATATGCTGGAGATGAAGGTGAATCTGCAGCTCTGGGTCAAGGTCAAGAAGGATTGGCGGGACAGCGATTTTCTGATTAAGAACTTTGGTTATGATAAGAAAGATTTGGAAATGTAAGGAGTAACGAACCGTGCCGTTTACCATTTATTTGCGGGCATACCTGTGCGGAATCTGGATACATTAAGAGTAGATTCAGAATTACGTGATAACAGGGGCGAAGCACATGACATGGGAACAGTTTGAACTGACCGGAGCGGTGGAAGACTACTTAAGCTACAAAGGGATTACCCGGGATCGTGCGTCAGATGACGCACGGGAGAAAGGAGAAAGCCGGAGGGCGGATACGGAATATGGGACAAATAATCACAGTGACCGGCCTGGTGCTGGCGGCTTATCCCCAGGGGGATTATGACAAGCGCATCATCCTTCTGACCCGGGAACGGGGCAAGATTACAGCCTTTGCCAGAGGGGCCAGGCGGCAGAACAGTCCCCTTCTGGCGGTCTGCAATTCCTTTGTCTTCGGCGAATTTTCGGTCTACGAGGGCCGTACCTCTTATAATCTGATGCAGGCGAAGGCGTCCAATTACTTTCATGAGCTCAGCGGCGATTTCGAAGGGGCCTGCTACGGGTTCTATTTCTGCGAGCTGGCGGAATATTATACCAGAGAGGCCAACGATGAGCTGCAGATGCTGAAGCTTCTGTATCAGTCCTTGAGAGCGTTATGTAAACCAAGCATCCCCAACGAGTTGATCCGTTACATATATGAACTGAAGGTGCTGGTGGTGAACGGCGAATGTCCGCCGGACTTCGGGCAGTTGGACATTTGCGAATCCACTTTGTATACCTTACAGTATATTGCGGCCTCATCCATCGAAAAATTATATACCTTTAACGTGTCGCAGCAGGTGCTGGGAGAGCTGCGGTTTGTGCTGCACCGGTACCGGGAGCGGTATATGGAGGGGCATTTTAAGTCGCTGGATGTTCTGGAGACCTGTGTGAAGTGAATTTTCAGTTGAAAAATGCCGGGAAAGACGCTATACTATATGGGATTCCCTGAGGTAATTACCTCAGAAGAGAAGTGGGAGGAGTATCGATGAGAAAATCAGTCTGTTTCTGTCTCCTGATCTGTATGTTATCGGTTCTGATCGGCTGCGGCGGTTCTGTCCCCAAGGAGAGTACGATTGCGGTAGACAAAAAAGGAAAGATAACCGACACGATTGTGGAGGAATTTGACAAGGATTTCTACGATTCCGAAGAGCTTCAAGGTGAGATAGAGTCGGAGCTTGCAGAGTATAATAAGAACTATGCCACCGACCATATCACCATGAAGAAGTTCGAGGTAAAGGACGGGACTGCGACCCTGCAGCTGGTCTTTGACGGAAGCGAATACTATGAGGATTACACGGAGACGACGCTGTTCAACGGAACCGTGGCGGAAGCGCAGGCCGGGGGTTATGAGCTGAACGGCGAACTGCTTGATGCAGACGGGGCGAAGCTCTCACTGGGTGACCTGGACGGCGCGGACGAGGCGAAGGTTCTGGTGATGGAGACCGATGAGACTGTGAAGGTAGAGGTTCCCGGCACGATTCTTGCGGTATCCGCAGGAGGCAATGTAAATGTAACCGGTAAAAAGCAGGCGGCTGTCGCAGACGGCGGACTGTCATATATCATTTATAAATAAGCGAAGAGGAGAAAAGCAAATGGAAAAGACAATGGACAAAATTGTATCTCTGGCAAAGGCAAGAGGCTTTGTATATCCGGGCTCTGAGATTTACGGCGGTCTGGCCAACACCTGGGATTACGGCAATCTGGGCGTAGAGCTTAAGAACAATGTAAAGCGCGCATGGTGGCAGAAATTCGTACAGGAGAATCCGTACAACGTGGGTGTAGACTGTGCCATCCTGATGAACCCGCAGACCTGGGTAGCGTCCGGACATCTGGGCGGCTTCTCCGACCCGCTGATGGACTGCAAGAGCTGTAAGGAGCGTTTCCGTGCCGATAAGCTCATCGAGGACTATATGGCTGAGAACGGCATTGAGATCGAGGGCTCTGTAGACGCATGGTCCCCGGAAGAAATGAAGGCTTATGTGGATGAACACAATATCTGCTGTCCGTCCTGCGGAAAGCATGATTTCACCGATATCCGTCAGTTCAACCTGATGTTCAAGACCTTCCAGGGTGTTACCGAGGACGCGAAGAATACCGTATACCTCCGTCCGGAGACTGCGCAGGGTATCTTTGTAAACTTCAAGAACGTACAGAGAACCTCCAGAAAGAAGATCCCGTTTGGTATCGGACAGATTGGTAAGTCCTTCCGTAACGAGATTACACCGGGTAACTTCACCTTCCGTACCAGGGAGTTCGAGCAGATGGAGCTGGAGTTCTTCTGCAAGCCGGGTACTGACCTGGAGTGGTTCGCTTACTGGAAGCAGTACTGCATCGATTGGCTGAAGTCCCTCGGCATGAAGGATGACGAGATGCGTGCCCGCGATCATTCTCCGGAGGAGCTGTGCTTCTACAGCAAGGCGACTACGGACCTTGAGTTCCTGTTCCCGTTCGGCTGGGGCGAGCTGTGGGGCATCGCAGACAGAACAGATTATGACCTGACTCAGCATCAGAATGTATCCGGACAGGATATGTCCTACTTTGACGATGAGTCCAAGGAGAAATACATCCCCTACGTTATCGAGCCGTCATTGGGCGCGGACCGCGTAGTTCTGGCGTTCCTGTGCGCAGCCTACGACGAGGAGGAGCTGGAGGGCGGCGACGTGCGTACCGTGCTTCATTTCCATCCGGCACTGGCACCGGTGAAGATCGGCGTGCTGCCTCTGTCCAAGAAGCTGAACGAGGGCGCGGAGAAGATCTTCGCGCAGCTTAGCAAGAAGTATAACTGTGAGTTTGACGACAGAGGTAACATCGGTAAGAGATATCGCCGCCAGGATGAGATTGGTACGCCGTTCTGCGTGACCTATGACTTTGAGTCTGAGACAGATGGCGCGGTTACTATCCGTGATCGTGATACCATGGAGCAGGTTCGTGTGAAGATTGACGAACTGGATGCTTACTTTGCTGATAAATTCACATTCTAATTTTATTTCATATAGGACGAAACAGGAAAAATACACCCTTGGCTGACGTCAGCCAGGGGTGTATTTTTCCTGTTTCTGACTATGAAAGACGGGGGTTCGGTCTACGATGACGTCCATCCCAGAAAAAGAGGCTGCCGGTCTGCCCGTCGGAACGTTAGCTGATTTTCCGTAGGGACGAGCAGGCTGGCAG